>CAZNZG010000195.1:0-6541 GCA_964577455.1 uncultured Gemmatimonas sp.
CATGACCGGTTGCGCTTCGGCGAGCCACGAAAAGGTGAACGAGCGCCAGCGGAACAGCGCCTTTGATGACTGCACAGCCACAGCACTCAGATCGCCCTCGATCGATTCGTTGCGTGATGCCGTGTGTGTGGAGACCGCGTCGCTGATCGCCATGTGCCACCTCCATGGCTGCCCGCGAATGCGGCTCCATTGTGCCTGAGCCGGCACGGGGAGGAGCAGAAGGGCGGCGAGTGCTGCGAAGGACCGATGCATGCCTGGACGAGTACGTGTGGGTCGGGAGCCGGGAGCAGGGAGCAGCGAGCAGGCAGCAGGAGGCGGGAAGCAGGGAGCAGTCGCAGCGCACGCGCCGTTCCTGCTGCCCGCTCCCCGCCTTCTGCTGCCTGCTCCCTCCGCTCTTTACATCGCGGCGGGCTTCTTGGGCGTGTTGGCGTTCTTCACGTACTTGTCGAGCCACGCCACCCAGCGCGCCCACTGATCGAGCACCGTTTCCTGCGCGATCGGCCCATGATCCTCGTAGGGATACATGTAGAGCGAGGTGGTCTTGCCGAGCCCCATGAGCGCGTGATACAGGCGCGTGGAGTTGATCGGATCGGTGCCCACGTTCTGGTCTTCGGTGCTGTGGTACATGAGCAGGGCACCGTTCAGCTGATCCGCATACAGGAACGGCGACATGTCGAGGTACGTCTGCCGTCCCGCCCAGATGTCGCGGCGTTCGCTCTGGAAGCCGTTGGGCGTGAGCGTGCGGTTGTACGCGCCGTCGCCGGCGATCCCCGCCTTGAAGAAGGGCGTGTGCACCATGGCGTTGACGGTGCTGAACGCCCCGTAGCTGTGGCCGCCAAGTCCGAGGCGATGCCGGTCGATGATGGCGAGGGTATCGAGCGCATCGATCACCGCCGACAGGTTGTTGCGAAGGTCCGCCACGTAGTTGTCGTTGGGCAGTTGTCCCTCGCTGGCGAAAATCGGCGCATCCGGTTCCACGACGGCGTACCCCTGCGTGACGAGGAACGCCAGCGAACGCGGGCCGTACGTGGGATAGCGACGGTCACGCTGCGCGTTCTGGGTGGCAGCCCGGTTGTAGGCCGCCTGGTTCTCGTACTCGTAGGGGTAGAACCAGAACATCGCCGGCAGGCGGGTGCCCTCCTTGTAGCCGGCGGGGAGCGTGACCTTCACGTTGAAGGTGTAGCCATCGGCGCGCCTGGCGACGACGGTCCTCTTCACGGCCGCGGACAGTTCCGGCATGAGGTCCGTGTTCTGCGTGAGCTGCTTCGCCTCCTTGGTGGCGAGCGTGAGCACGAACGACTGCGGTACCATCGTGGCCGATTCGCGCTGGATCACTGCCTTCGAGAAGTCGTCGTCGAGCGGCGCGGAGATGGTTTCCACGACGGTGCCATCGTTTTCGTAGAGGCGCGCAATGCTTCCCGTCTTGATCTCGATCTTCTCGACCCAGCTGTTCTGCACCGTGGCGGTGTCGCTGGCCGTTCCGATGCGGAAGACGAACTTGCCGTCGGTGGAGACCATCACCACCGGCACGCCCTTGCGGCCGGGGCGCATCACGAGGGCGTCGGCCTGACGTCCACCAAATCCACCGCGCACCTGCGACGTGTCGGCGCCGCGCCGAGGCGTGACCACCGTGTACTTGGTGTTGTTCTCGGTGAGGAAGATCGCCTGCTCGAGCGTACCGGCGGTGCTGCTCTCGCTCACGAACAGGATCGTGCCCGCATCGTTGAAGCGTGTGGCGGTGATGCGATTGGCCGTTTCGTACAGCACGGTGGCGCTGGTCGAATCGAACGGCGCTTTCCAGTGCATCACACGGTCAGTGCGGCGTGCGGCACCGGCACTGTCGGGGCGCGCGGAACCAGTGGCGCCCGTGGCAGCGCCCGCGCGCGTGCCGTTGCGGGCCGCCGGCGCGAGCTGCGTATACAACAGTCCGGGGGCATAGGGGTGCCACTTGATGTCACGCTTGCTGGTATCCGTCCCCGGACGGGCACGGCCACCCATGGGATCGGAGGGATCGTCGCTTTCACGCAGCGGACGCTTCGCCACTTCGCGCACGAGGGTACCCGCCGCGTCGAGGATCACGTCGCGCGCGCCATACGACACCACCGGAAGTGCATAGGAGAACGGCTTCTCCACCCACGTGACCTTGTGATACTGCCCGTCGGGAGACGGATCGATCGCGCGGATGAGGGCGGGCGCACCGATCTTCCGTGTGGCCTTCGTCTTGGTATTGATCACCGCCAGCTGACCGGTGATGTGATACGCCAGCAGCTCCTTCTCGAACGGCGACATCACGAGGTCGGCATAGGTGCGCGTCTTGAGCTTGTTGTTCTCATTGAGCCGCACCATGGGGCCGGGGGCGAGCGCCGGTTCCTTCGGCTCGGCGCCGCGGCCGTCGGGTACGAGCACCGTCACGAGCGACATTCCGTCGGCGGTCCACTCGGGCTGCGTCACCGTGGTGGCCAACACATTGCGCCCGCTCACGGCGCGCGCCTTGCCCGTCGCGGCGTCGGCCACCCAGAGCTGCGTGGCATCATCGAACAGCGCGAGGAAGGCGATCTGGCTGCCGTCGGGCGACCACCTCGGCGACGCGACGCGCGCTCCGGGCGGCAGGGCCACACTCACCTTGCGGCCCGTGGCCCATTCCGTGATCTCGATCCCGGCGGCGCTGCGCATGGTGAGGGCGCGTTCGCGATTGCCCTGCTGATCGATCTGCAGACCACCGAGGTTGTGGTGCGCCTTGCCCACATACCGGAGCTGCGGGAGGCCGTCGCTCACGAGGCGCATGAAGTGCGTGCGCGCACCCGGGCTCGGCGCCGTAAAGCTCGCGTTCCGCTCACGCGGCGCGGTCACGAGTCGCGCGATCGCCTCGGGCGGCTTCACGTAGCCTTCGTCGGCGAGCGGATCCGCGGCACGTGCGCCGGCAGCCGTGCCGGCGGTCGGCGTGCCAGGGGCCTGCGTCGTCTGTGCGCGGGCGGTGCCGGCGAAGACCGAAGGGAAGAGCAGCAGGCCGGCCAGCGCCGCGGTGCGGCATGGGGCGGTGTGGGGGCGGAGTCGGTGCACGATCACGGCCTCTCGGGTTCGGGGGGAGGAGCAGCGGCCTTAACGTACTGAACAACGCAGCACCCCGCGCGAACGCTTGCCTGGCGACTAGATTTTCCGGGTATCGGCCGTGGTCATGGCCGCCGACATACGAGTGCCGCACGAGGACAGGATGACGGATCCGCAGCAGGACGCCAGCGCCGCCGAGGGCGGCCGGCAGCAGGACGCCCCGACCGAGGGGACGGTGGGGAGCGACGGGACCATGCCGGTCGAGCTGCCCCGGGCCACGGCCGACGAACTGCAGCGGCTGGAGCTCGCCCGCACGCTGATCCTCAAGGTCCACCGGGCGCTGTTGGAAGCGGAGCGCGTGCGCTACGAACGAGCCCGCGGGCGCATCGAAAACAACAGCGCCTTCCTGCAACTCGTCATCAACGACCCCTGGTTCGACTGGCTGCGCCCCATGGCGCAGATGGTGCTGCTGATCGACGAGCGCACATCGGACAAGAAGTCGCCACTGGGGAGTGCCGAGGCGCGCTCGCTGTTCGATCGGGCGCGGGGCATGCTCAGGGCCGATCCCGACGGTGACGCTTTCCAGCGCCTCTACGCCGACGCGCTGCAGCATTCGCCGGCGCTGGCCGTGATCGCCCGCCAGGTATCGACGGTCCTGCAGCGCTGATCCGGGTGGTGGTACCCGAGGGCGTGCCGAGGTGCACGGAACGTTCGCACCGGGACCCTGCCGGGTACTGGACCTCCGCTGTTCCCGTCTCCATCGTTCGGCATGCCTCGCACAGGGTACTCCCTGGCAGCGCTGGCCGCTCTCGCGGCCACGCTCGCAGCCTCGTGCGTGCGCTCGCCGCTGCCTCCCCCTCCCGGCGCGGTAACGCACGCGACGTCGTACGTCGCGCAGTTCGATTCCGTCTGGACCCGCTTCGACTCGGTGTACCCGTCATTTGCCTACAAGCGGGTGGACTGGCGTGCGCAGCGTGCCCGGTATCGACCGCGCGCCGAACGGGCGCGTTCGCAGGACGAACTGGTGGCGGTGCTGCTCGAGATGCTCTCCCCGCTGCGCGATCGGCATGTGTGGCTCGTCGATCCTCGCGGGCAGGTGGTGCCGTCGTACAAGCCCGGGAGCGTGCTGAACTTCGACCCCGAGCGCTGGTCGGCCGCCATGCGCGATGCCTCGCTGTTCACCCGCGGTGCCGGTGTGCACGAGGCGACACTCGGCGGCTACGGATATCTCTTTCTGGGTACCTGGAAGGCGCCGGTCGATGCGGACTTCCTCGATGCGATGCTGCTGCGGGTGCGCGAGACCCAGGGGCTGATCATCGATCTGCGCACGAACGCCGGCGGCAGCGATGCCGCCGCGCTCACCTTTGCGAGCCGCTTTACGCTCCGGCCACTGACCGCTTCGTACGTGGAGATCCGCACCGATCCTCGCGTGACCGGCGTGGAGATGCCGCTGGCGCGCACGATCGCGCCGCGCGGACCGTTCCAGTACACACGCCCCGTGGTACTCATCACCGGGCGCGGAGGACTCAGCGCGACCGAAACGTTCGTGGCCGCGATGCGCACGCTGCCGCACGTCACGGTGATCGGCGATACGACGGGCGGTGCGTCGGGCAACCCGGCGACCTTTTCGCTTGGCAACGGGTGGCAGTTCACGGTGCCGCGCTGGCTCGAGTTCGGCCCTGATCGTCAGCCCATCGAAGGGCGTGGTGTGGCTCCACACCTCACGATTGCGTGGGTCCCCACCCGGTATGTACGGGAGCGCGATCCGCTGATCGATGCGGCGGTGGGAGTGCTCGGCGAGCGCACCGGTGTGTATCGTATGGCTCCCGCCATCACGAACGACGCGTCGCCCAGAGCGCCCGACGGGGGCGCGGCGCCCCCACCACGGCCACGCTGACGCCCCACGCCCCCCACCCTGCGATGACCAACGACCCGCAACATGCTCTCCCCGTCTGGGACGACGGGGTGTGGACACCGCTGCCCTCGCTGCGCGGTGATGTGAGCGCTGATGCCTGCGTGATCGGGCTGGGCGGGAGCGGGCTCACCCTTATCGAGGAGCTGTTGCAGCGATCCGAACGCGTGATCGGGCTCGATGCACATGATGTGGGCGGCGGCGCCGCAGGGCGAAACGGGGGCTTCCTCCTGGCCGGCTGCTATGACTTCTATCACGACGCCATCCGTCGGCATGGGCACGCGCGCGCGCAGGCGATCTACGGCGCCACGCTGGCGGAGATGGGGCGTATCGCCAACGCGGCACCGGGCACCGTACGCTTCGTGGGCTCCAAGCGCATCGCGGCCTCGCCGCAGGAAGTGGAGGATTGCCGCGTGCAGTACGAGGCGCTCACGGCGGACGGCTGGCCCTGCGAGTGGTACGAGGGCGCCGACGGCACGGGGCTGCTGCTCCCCACCGATGGCGCGTTCGATCCGCTGACCCGCTGTCGGATGCTCGCGCACCGTGCGCGCGACGAGGGCGCCACGCTGTACGGGCACTCGCCGATCGTGGAGATCAGCGGCACGTGCGTGCGCACGCCGCAGGGCAGCGTGCACGCCGGCCGGGTATTCGTGGCGGTGGACGGACGGCTCGAGCAGCTCGTGCCGGAGCTCGCCGGGCGTGTACGCACGGCGCGGCTGCAGATGCTGGCGACCGCACCGACAACGGAGATCACCGTGCCGTGCCCGATGTATTATCGCGACGGCTACGAGTACTGGCAGCAGTTGCCCGACGGGCGCATCGCGATCGGCGGGTTTCGCGACAAGGGCGGCGATGGCGAGTGGACGCACGAGTGGGCCCCGTCGGAGATCGTGCAGCAGCATCTTGAGCAGTTCCTTCGCGGGCACCTCGGCGTGCAGGCGCCGATCACGCATCGCTGGGCGGCGAGTGCGGGCTACACCGACACGGGGCTCCCGGTTATCGAGCAGGTACGCGAGCACGTGTGGGCGCTTGGCGGGTCCTGTGGCACGGGCAACGTGATCGGGGCGCTCGCCGCGCGCGGCGTGGCGGCAGCGGCGATCGACGGGGATCCGAGTGGCGTGCGGGTGCTGCTCGGCGATGAGTGGCCGGCGGTGTCAACGGCGCGCGCACACACACCGGGCGTCTGATACCCGGGGTGCGCCCGGCGTCCGTTGGTGCGCGTGCGTGACGTGCTCTACCGCTTGTACCGCATGACGCGCGGAAAAGTCGGTCTCCGCAATCTTGATTCTCCAAATGGCGGCCGGCCTCATTTCCTGCTTGCCGCTCTGGCCTCACCGACCGTACTTTCGACCGCGCACCGGACTCAGCCGTGCATTGATGGTGTCGCCACGGTTGGTCTTTCTGGAAGTACACCACGTCATATTCGCGGTGCAATGCAACGTCTTCGCAACGCTGTCTTCGGGTTGGCCCTCTTCGGTGTCTCTGCGTGCAGCGGCGCCGATACTCCATCACCCGTCACCCCTCCGCCGCCCCCCGTCGATCCCAACGTGGTGGGAGCAACGGGCGGTACCGTGACTGCCG
>CAZNZG010000196.1:0-6497 GCA_964577455.1 uncultured Gemmatimonas sp.
GCGCCTTCGCGTCGAACAACTGGGCCGTGGCGCCGTCGCGCAGTGCCAGCGGGCTGGCGCTGCTGGCCGGTGATCCGCACCTCGAGCTCACGCTACCGAGCATCTGGTACGAAGTCCACATGGTCTCGGGTACGCGAGACGTGGGTGGCGTGGCCATTCCCGGATTGCCGGGAATCGCGATCGGCTACACGCGCGCTCTGGCGTGGAGCTTCACGAACACGGGCGCCGACGTGATGGACTTCTGGCGTGAGACGGTGGACGACGCGACGTCGCCGCGCACCTACGAACTCGATGGGAAGCAGGAACCACTCGAGGTTCGCATCGAGTCGTACCGCGGCAAGGACGGCCGGGTGATCGCCACCGACACGGTGTACTACACGCACCGTGGTCCCATGCGCAAGCAGGGCGCCACGTGGCTGTCGATGCGCTGGACGGTGCTCGAGGCGGGTACCGAACTGCTGGGCTTCGCGGCCGGTGTGTACGCCACGACGGCTGAAGGTTTCCTGGATTCGCTCGCGGCGCACTACAAGGCGCCGGCGCAGAACATGATTGTGGCCGATACGGCCGGTACCATTGCGATCCGCTCGACCGGATTGCACCCCATTCGCGCCAACAAGGGGCGCGGCACGGAAATCCTCGACGGACGCACGAGGGCGAACGATTGGCAGGGCTTCCGCACGCTCGCGCAGTATCCGCAGAGCGTGCGCCCGGCGCAGGGGTTCCTCGCCTCGGCGAATCAGGAGCCGATCGATCCGCAACTCGACTCGCTCTATCTCGGCACCGATGCCCATTACGAGATCTGGCGTGCGCTGCAGATCAACCGGCTGCTGCGCGCCGACAGCAGCATGACGCCCGACAAGATGCGCCGATTCCACAGCGATCCGGGAAGTGTGCGCGCCGAACGCCTCGTGCCCGCGCTCGTGAACGCCGCCAGGGCGCGCATCGCTGCCGGCGAGGGGTCGCCCTCGCTCGCTGCGGCGGAAAAGATCCTCGCCGCGTGGGACCGGCGGTACACGCGTGACAACACGGGCGCGCGGCTGTTCGAAACGTCGTTGGCGCGGTTGTCGAGCCTTCTGTGGGACGAGCTCATTCCCGCCGACTCCACCGCGCCACAGGTGCGTCCGTCGGAATCGCGACTGTTGCAACTGCTGCCGGACAGCAGCAACGGCTGGTGGGACGATCGTCGCACCACCACTGTGCGCGAGGATCGTGACCGCCTGATCGCGCGCGCACTCGTTGCCGCCTACGACACGCTGGTGGTGGATTTCGGCGATCCTGCCGTGACCCCGTGGACGTGGGGACGCGTGGCACCGGCCCGTCCGCGCCACCTGCTGCGTCTCGACGGATTCTCCGCGGCGCCCACGCCGATCGACGGCGGGCGTGGCACGCTCAATCCGTCGGTGGGTTCACGGCTGGCGAACTTCGGCGCGAGCTGGCGCATGGTGGTGGAGCTCGACAAGCAGCCGCGCATCATGGCCGTGTATCCGGGTGGACAGAGCGGGAACCCGGCGAGCCCGCGGTATCTCGATCGTCTCGCCATGTGGGGCACGGGATCACTCGACAGCGTTCGCACCCCGCGCACGCCGGCCGATCTCGCGGCGAGCGATGTGCGCGCCACGCTCACACTTACCCGCTGAGGCGCACGACCATGTCCACGAAGACCAAGACCCTGCCGCTGTTCGTGACCGCCCTCGTGTTGCAGGTGGCGGCGCAGGCATTGGGCGGCATATGGGGCGCTGCCGTCGCCGGGCTGCTGATTGGCGTGGCGTTGCGCGGCCCGCGCGCGTTTCGCATCGGTTTCGGGAGCGCGGCCCTTGCCGCCGCCCTGTTGCTCACGATGGTCGCCGTCCGCGGCGGCGACGTGATGCGTCTCGCGCAGATGCTCGGCGGCAACTTCGCACTCCCCGGCTGGGCGATCCTGCTCGCCACGCTCCTGTTGCCGGCCCTTCAGTCGGGCGGACTGGCGGGGGGGACGGCGAGGGTGCTGAACAGAGAAAAAGCGTAAAGAGAAAAGGGGAAAGGGGCATGACCCCTTTCTCTTTTCCCTTTACGCCGTTTCGCCGTCGCTCATTCCCCTTTTCCCTTTACGCTGTTTCTCCGTCGCTCATCTGAGCACGCCCTCTATCTCCGCCCACACGCGTCGCACCGCCACCGTCGCCTGCTGATCGGCGAGGAACCAGCTGCCGATCGGCCCCCAGTTGGCGCGCTTCACGGCCTCGTCCTGTGTGAGCCCCATGGCCTTGAGTCGTGACACTTCGGCGATCACGCTGGTGATGGCGTCGCGGAATACCACCAGCTCCTCCCGCGATACCTTGGGCTTCTCGATGAAGCCATGGCCGGGAATGAAGTGCTTCACGCGTTCGAGGGCGAGCGCGGCGTCGATGGTTTTCGCCCACTCGCTGGGGTAGGCCGATCGCATCGCAGGGAACACGCGATTGAGGTAGGCCTCGCTCATGAAGAGGATCTGCTCCTTGGGCAGATGTACCATGAGATCGCCGCCGGTGTGGGCGCGGCCAAGGAAGCGCACCGTCACCTGCGTGGTGCCCACGTCGATCGTCTGCTCGCTGCCGCTCATCGCCGTGGGCGGCACCACGACGGATCGACCACTGGTGGCGGCGGCGGAGTCGCGCTTGAGCTGCGCCAGCGACGTGGGATGGACGACGTACGTGATGCCTGCGGGGAGCACGCTGTTGCCCGCCGTGTGATCACCGTGGTCCGAGCCCACCACGTACCACTTGATGGGGAGCGGCGTGATGGTGCGGATGCGGTCGAGCATCGTCTGCGTGGCCTGCGGCGAGCCTTGTCCGTCGGCGATGAGCACACCGTCCTTGCCGATCACGATCAGGCTGACCGTCGTGAAGCCCGGTTGCCGGATTTCCTCGTAGCCATACACGTGCTTGCCGAGCTTTACGAAGCGCGGGAAGGCACTGAGCGGAACGCCGCGTTGCGCGGGATCGGCGGTGCGGGGCTGCGCCTGCACGGCGGTGGCGGGGAGCAGCGCCACCGCGGCGGCGAAAGCCAACAGGGCGCGGGTGCGTCGAAGCGTCGGGATGGTCGGCATCTCCGAAGATGCGCCGGCTTCGCGCTGCCGGCAAACCCGTGGAGCCGGGCGTACCGCGGGAATCGTGACAGGGGGGCGCTCGCGCGATGCCGCCCCGGTGTCTACAATCTTGGCGAGCGCCATCTGCCGTTTCTTTCCCCCGACGCCTGCCCATGCCCGCCACCGCCCTCGGAGAATTCTTCGGCACCGTGATCCTGCTGCTGCTCGGCAACGGGGTCGTGTCCAACGTGCTGCTCACCGACAGCAAGGGACATGGCGGCGGATGGATGGTGATCACCACCGGGTGGGCGTTTGCCGTGATGTCCGGGGGGCTGGTGGCCGCAGCGCTGGGGGCGCCTGGCGAGCTCAATCCGGCGGTAAGCGTGGCCAACGTGGTGACCGGCGTGTATCCGCTGGCGACCGGGCTCGCACACGTGGGCGCGCAGATGCTCGGGGCCATGGTCGGTGCCACGCTGGTGTGGCTGCACTACCTGCCGCACTGGTCGCGCACGACGGATCAGTCGATCATTCTTGCCTGCTACTGCAATGCACCGGCGGTGCGCACCACCGGCCCCAATCTGGTGGCGGAGATCATCGGCACCGCCGTGCTGGTGATCGTGGCCGGCGCGATCGGCGCCAAGGGCGTACTCGGGGCCACGCCTGCCACCAACATGGGCTCGTTCCTGGTGGGCTGTCTCGTGTGGGGGATCGGTCTCTCGCTCGGTGGTCCGACCGGCTACGCCATCAACCCGGCGCGCGACCTCGGGCCGCGCATCGTGCACGCGCTGCTGCCGATCAGCGGCAAGGGCAGCAGCGACTGGGGATACTCGTGGATCCCCGTGGTAGGACCGATCATCGGCGGCACCCTGGCGGCGGTGCTGTGGCGTGCGCTCACGGCGTAACCGCCGCTGCCGCGCCGGTTATTGGCCGTTCGACGACGCTGACCCCGTAAGCACGGTCCGGGCCCGATAGCGACGCAGCCAGTCGTCGCTCCACGTGGTGAAGGTCCCGGCGGCCAACGCTGTCCGTGCGCGCGCCATGAGCTGCATGAGGAACGTGAGATTGTGCAGCGCCAGAAGGCGTGGGCCCAGCGGCTCCTCCGTCACCATGAGGTGCCGAAGGTACGCACGGTCGTATTGCGTACAGGCAGGGCAGGGGCACTCGTCGGTCAGCGGCCGACGGTCGGTGCGGTTGCTGCTCTTCTGGATCTGCACCTTGCCGTCGGCGGTGAAGACCGTGCCGTGTCGCCCCATGCGCGTGGGGGCCACGCAGTCGAAGAGATCCATGCCCCGCGAAACGGCCTCCAGCAGATCGTCAGGGAAGCCCACGCCCATCAGGTAGCGTGGCTTGTCCCAAGGCAGCAGCGGTGCGCATACATCGAAGGTGTCGTACATGGCGCTCTTCGCCTCGCCCACGCTCAGGCCGCCCACCGCGATGCCGTGCCAGTCACCGGACTGGAGAATCCCCTCGATAGAAGCGCGCCGCAGGTCGGCGTAGGTCCCGCCCTGCACGATCGGAAAGAGGGCCTGCGGTGGAGCGGGCAGGTCGCGGGCTTCGTCGTCGGTGGCGAGCGGCGGTGCACCGTCGGGCACGGCGAGTCCTTCCACGGGGGCACGGCCGTCACGTTCGATGCGATCGAACTCCGCGCGGCACCGCGCGAGCCAGCGCAGACTGCGCTCCATCGCCTTGCGTGACGCGCGATGATCGGAGCCGCCCTCGATCAGTTCGTCGAGCTGCATGATCACATCGGCGCCGATGTTGCGCTCGATTTCCATGACCTTCTCGGGAGTGTACTCGTGCAGCGACCCGTCGAGCTTGTTGCGGAACTGCACCCCCTGTTCCGTCACCTTGCGGTAGCGCGCGAGCGAGAACACCTGATAGCCACCGCTGTCGGTCAGCATGGGACCATCCCACCGCGCGAAGGCGTGTACCCCGCCGAATGCTCGCACCATCCGGTCACCGGGACGCAGATAGAGATGGTACGCGTTGGCGAGAATCATCTGCGCGCCGGCGCGCCGGAGCTCCCCCATGTCGAGACCGCGCACCGACGCATGGGTACCCACCGGCATGAACGCCGGCGTTTCGATGGTGCCATGCGGCGTGGTGAACCAGCCCAGTCGGGCGTTGCCGTTGGGGTGGGCGGTGCGGAAGCCGAAGTGGCTCACAGGCACGCTAGGTGACGGACCGCGGCGAGCCCACACGCGCGTCGTGCTCGCGCGCGCGACGCGCGGTTTCCTCGTCGAGCACCGCGCGGATGGCGCGCAGGATGGGATCGTCGGTGGTGTACTTGGCGCCGTAGTGCAGGTTGAAGCGGAAGTCGAAGTCGTCGGGCATCGCTCCCTGATTGTGCTGCAGGATCGTTTCGAGCTTGTCGAGCCCCTTCGCAATGCGCGCTTCGGGTGTCGCCGCCTGCTCGTATTCATCCCAGAGCGCCACGATTTCCTCGCGTGTGTGCTCGGGTAACCCTGCACAGAGCGTGAGCAGGTCCTTCCGCTCCTGCTCGGCCTTGTCGGGCATGTGCACCTGCAGTGCGGCTGAAATGTCGCCGCCGATCGCTTCGCCCAGATCGTGCACGATGCAGATGCGCAGCAGTTTGCCCACATCGATGCCCGGATACTCCGGCGCCAGCACGAGCGCCATGAGGCAGAGCCGCCAGGTGTGTTCGGCCACGCTTTCCTGCTGTCCCGTCGACGTCCACGCTACGCGCGTGGTGTGCTTGAGCGCCTCGGCGGCGCGCAGGAAGTCGAGGATGGCGGAGAGGTGGCGCATCACTGAAAGATAAGCTGGGAAACGGCGCGCTGATCGGCTCCCGCTCGTGTGCGTCCATAGGTGGCGCTCCCGTAGGGGGCGCCCCCGCCGTTATCTGCTCCCGCCGTTGCGCCGATCAACGACCCCGCTTTCTCGCGCCACCCACTTCGCCACCAGCGCCGCGCCACCATTTCTCACCATCCACGCCAGCACCAGCGTGCGCGTGAGACGGCCCGCGAGCAGCGCGGTCACAAACGTGCCGAAGGGTACGCCCGCCGCCCCCGAGGCGATGCTCGTGAGCTTGGTGGAGAGCGGACTCATCGTGCTGGCAAAGATCGCCCATCCGCCCCACTCGGCGAGCCGCGCGCGATACTCCGCGAGTGCTGCCGGCGAAACGTCCACGACCCGCGAAATCGGCCCCTCGAGGAGCAGCAGTGCCTCCGCTCCCACCCAGTAGAGCACGACGCTGCCGAGCAGCGTCCCGGCGGTCGCAACCAACGCCAGGGAATAGGCCCGGATTGGGCGGGCGAGCGCCAGCGGGAGGAAGAAGAGGTCGGCAACGCCCGGGAAAACCAGTCCCTGCAGCAGCCCCCATCCGAACACCACGTGGACGGACCAGCCAGCATCGGCCCACTGCTGGAGACGGGCGTGCGTGCGTTGCAGGAGGCCGGGAGAGGGCGCCATGCCGGAATGTAGCCCGTCCGTGGCA
>CAZNZG010000197.1:0-5093 GCA_964577455.1 uncultured Gemmatimonas sp.
CGCCGCCCCCCACATCCCGAACCCCGACCGCGTGTAGACCCCGACCGCCGTGGCAGGGCCCCGACCGTGGTAGCTGTACCCCGACCGCAGTGGCGGTACCGCGACCGCGACCCAAACCGCTGGTGCGGTTCCCCCGACCGCGGTGGCCGTTAGACCAAGACCCAGACCCAGACCCCGACCACCGCCATCCGTCAGCGCTTCCTCTTCCTCGCCACTCCCGTCGGCGCCGGCGTCTGCCTCCACCGCGTCACCCCCGGCTCGAGCGACGATACCCCGCCCGTCCGCAGCGCCGCCGCCGCGAACCCTGCGCCATTCGTGCCCGCCACGACGGTGCCGTTGTGCCCCACCGCAAACGCGCCCCCACTCGCATCGGGGGACGCGGTGAGCCCCCACAACAGATCCGTCGTGCCCGTGGCGATCGTGCTCCACGTGTTGCCGTTGTAGCGGAGCAGGAGGCCGTCGGCACCGGTCACGTACAGGTCGTTCACACTTGGCCCCCAGATGGACGTGAGCACGCGGGTGCTCCCCACCTGCAGCGAGCTCCAGCTCGTGCCGCCGTAGCCATACGCCGCGCCATTGCTGCCGCTCGTCGTGGCGCCCACGGTGAACACGTTGCTCGCTCCCGTAAGCCACAGCCCCGACAACGTGCCGCTCCCGGCCGGCACCGGCAGCGCCGTCCATGCCGTTCCGCTCAGGCGCAGCACACTGCCGTTCTCCCCCGACACCATCACATCGGCCGCCGACACCCCGAACACCGACCAGAGCGGGCTGCCGTGGGTCTGCGACAGCGACCACGTGGTGCCGTTGAAGCGGAGGATTTCCCCCGCCCGCGTGGTGGCGAACACGTTGTTGGCGGCCGCGCCCCAGATGGCGGTGATCGACGACGTGGTGGGTACCGTCATCGCGCTCCATGCCGTGCCGTTCCAGCGCAGCATCGTGCCGTTCTCGCCGCCCACGTACGCCTCGGTGGCGTTGGGTGCCCACACCGTGTTGAGGTGCGCCGTGGTGGGCGTCGTGAGGCGCGTCCACGCGCCGTTGGCCCAGCGATACACGAAGCCGAACTCACCGACGGCATACGAGACCGTCGACGACACGCTCCACACATCGAGCAGGTCCGGCGCCAGGTTGTTGGTGGTCCACGGCGCGCCGCTGCGCAGCACCGCCCCGCGCTGTCCCGTGGCCCACACCGTCCCCGCGGCGTCGAGGGTCACGCCGTACATGCGCGGCGCATAGGGCGTGGTCACGGCGGTGAGCGTGCTTCCGTCGAGCTGCGACACCCCGGCGTCCCCCACGATGAAGCGGCGGCCCGCATTGGCCGCCGAGCCGCCAACGGCGTAGAAACTTCCCGTGATCCCGTTGGGGGGTACGAGGCTCCAGTTCGTGCCGTTGAAGCGCACAATGGTGCCCGTGCCGCCCACGGCCACGACATCGCTGGCCGACACCCCGTGAACGCCGAACAGGTCTTCGGTGGTGGAGACCGACGCGATGCTCCAGCTGCTGGCAACACGTCGCACGACCGTGCCCTCGGCGCCGGCTGCGACCACCACATTGTCGCCGCCCCAGATCGCATTGAGCGCCCGCGTGGTCCCCGCGTTCTCGAGGTTCCACGTGTTGGTGGCAAGGCGCAGCACCGTGCCATTGTCCCCGGCGGCCCAGGCCGTCGTCCCGTTTTCCACCCACACACTGTACAGCGCCCGCGTGGTCCCCGATGCCATCGTGCTCCACGACGTGCCGTTGAAGCGCGCGATCACGCCATTGGCGCCCACCGCGATCACGTTGCTCGCCGACGAGGCGTGGACGGCGTAGAACGTGGTGCTGTAGCTGCTCCCTGCGGCCGACAGCGCCCAGCTCGTGCCGTTCCAGCGATACACATTACCCACCGAATTCACCGCAAAGCTGGTATTCGCATCGGGTGCCACGATCGAGACCACGTCTTCGAAGAGCGCCCCGGTGAGCCGCGAGGCGGTCCAGGTGGCGGCAAGACGCGGCACCACGCGCACCGTGACGGTGTCGCGGCGCGCAGGGTCGGCGCGCAGCGCTGCGGTGATCAGTGTGGTGCCCAGCGTCAGCCCGGTCACGGCTCCCGCCGCCGACACGGTGGCCACCTGCGGCGCGCTCGACGTCCACTCGAGTGCGGTGTTCACCCCGGGGTCGGCCACGACCACGCCGGTGAGCGTGGTGGCGGTGCCGGGATTCACCGACACGTTCCGCTCGGTGATCTGCACGGTCGTGGTGCGTGGCGCCACCGTGATCACGCTCGTGGCGCGCCGTGTGGTATCGGCAGTGGAGATGGCCAGGATGTTGGCGGTGCCCACGCCCACGGCGGTCACGAGGCCGGAGCTGCTGACCGTGGCCACGGCGGGCGTGGCCGATCGCCACGACACGGTGGTGGCCAGCCCGGCATCGGCGGTGACCGTTGCCACCACCTGTCGCGTGTTGCCGATATTCAGCGTGGCGGTGGTCGGATTGACTGTCACTGTCCGCACCACCTGCGCGACGTTGACCGTCGCCGAGGCGCGCAGCGTAGTGTCCACCTGCGACACCGCAGTGATCTGCGTGCTGCCCAGCGCCACACCCGTCACCACACCGTTCGCGCTGATGGTGGCCACCGCCGCGTTGGCGGTGCGCCACTGCACGGCGGTGGAGAGCCCTGGGTCGATCTGCAGCGTGGCCGTGAACGTCGCCGTCTGCCCCGTGCCGATGTTGGTGATGCTCGGGCTCACCGCGATCGATCGCGCCGGCTGCACCACGATCAGCGCCGTACCACTCACCGCGCTGTTCGCCGTGCTGGTCGCCCGGATCGTGGCCGTGCCGGCCCCCACACCGGTGACCACCCCGGTCGCCGAGACACTGGCCACGCTGGGCGACTCCGAGCTCCAGGTGACGGTGGTGGCCGCGCCGGTGCCGGCGTCGACGAGCGCACTGAGGGTCTGCGAGTCCCCCACGCGCACGGTGGCGGTGGAGGGCGTCACGGAGACACTGCGCACCACCGGCGGCGGTGGCGGCGGCGTGACACCGCCCCCGCCGCCACTCTCGCCTCCGCAGGCTCCCACGGTCAGCGCGGCCGTGAGCGCCGCGATCGATGAACCGACACGTACCAGCCAACGCCTGTACCAACGCGACTGCGAGCGCAAACGCGAACGAACGGGAGCCATGAACGGAGGGGTGTGGGGAGTGCGACTACGGGGTCGGTGCGATCGCCGAATACTCCTGTGTCACATGGCGCGGCGCCGTCATGGCGGCCGGATTGAGGATGCCGTCGAGTTGCTCGCGGGTCAGCAGCCCCCGTTCGAGCACGATCTCGAACACCCCGCGTCCGCTCGCCAAGGCGGTCCGTGCCACATCGGTTGCCTCTTCATAACCAATTACGGGCACCAGCGCCGTTACGATGCCGATGGAATGCTCCACAAAGTGACGCATCCGGTCGGCATTGGCGGTGATCCCGGTAACACAGCGCTCGCGGAGCACCAGGCAGGCGTTGCGGAGCATATCGATTCCGCGCAGCAACCGATAGGCAATGACCGGTTCGAAGGCATTGAGCTGCAGCTGCCCCGCCTCGGCGGCCATCGTCACGGTCACGTCCCCGCCGATCACGTCGAAGCAGACCTGGTTGACCACTTCGGGGATGACGGGGTTCACCTTGCCGGGCATGATCGAGGAGCCGGGTTGCATGGCCGGCAGGTTGATCTCGCCGAAGCCGGCGCGCGGCCCCGAGGAGAGCAACCGCAGGTCGTTGCAGATCTTGGAGAGCTTGGTGGCGGTCCGCTTCATCACGCCGGAGAGCTGCACGAAGGCACCGGTGTCGCTGGTGGCCTCCACGAGATCGGGGGCGGTGATCACCGGGACCTCCGAGATCTCCGCGAGTCGCCGTGCCACCAGCTCGGCGTACCCGGGCGGGGCATTGATGCCGGTGCCGATCGCGGTGGCGCCGAGGTTGATCTCGCGAATGAGCAACTGTGCTTCGGCGAGGCGGTCCACGTCTTCGCGCAGCGTGTGCGAGAAGGCCATGAACTCCTGCCCCAGCGTCATGGGGACGGCGTCCTGCATCTGCGTGCGCCCCATCTTGAGCAGCGGGGCGAACTCACGCCCCTTCACCTCGAAGGCGTCGGCGAGGCGATCGAGCTCGCGGCGGAAAACGGCGAGGCTCTTGTGCAGCGCGATCCGCACCGCCGTGGGATACACGTCGTTCGTGGACTGGCTGAGATTCACATGATCGTTGGGTCCCAGAACGTCGTACGCGCCGCGCGGTTGATTGAGCAGCTCGAGGGCGCGGTTCGCGATCACCTCATTGGCATTCATGTTGGTCGAGGTGCCGGCGCCGCCCTGGATCATGTCCACGAGGAAGTGCTCGTGGTGCCGCCCGGCGCGGATCTCGCGCGACGCGCGGACGATCACATCACAGTGCGTGGCGTCGAGCAGCCCCAGCTCGTGGTTGGTCACGGCCGCCGATTCCTTGACCGCGGCAATCGCCTCGATGAGGACCGGAAACTCGCGGAGCGGGATGCCGGTGATGGGGAAGTTCTCGAGTGCGCGCAGCGTCTGTACGCCGTAGAGCGCCTCGAAGGGCACCTCGCGGTCACCGAGGAGATCGTGTTCGGTGCGGGTGCGGTTGCCGCCGAAGCCCAGGGTGCGGCCGCGCCCCACGAGGGTGGCGTCGGCGCGGCGCAGGCGCGCCGAGATCGCCCGCGCGGCGCGGGCCACGAGGGCGGCGTAGAGCTGCGGCGCTTCGCGGGTGATGTCGTCGAGCTGCTGACGGGACATCAGCATGCAGCGGCCTGGCATGATCACCCGCGCCGTCGTGCCATGGTTGCTGTCGTCGAGCAGCAGCCCCTCGCCCACGGCCTCGCCGGGGCCGAGGGTCACGAGGCGTGTGCTGCGGCCATCAGCGGTCTTTTCGATCGCCACCGCGCCGCTGATGAGGATGGCGAAGCGGGAGCGCGGGTCGCCCTCGACGAAGAGCGTGTCCTCGGTCGTGAGGGGGTGCGGGGTGACATGGCGCGAGAGTTTCCAGAGGTGCGCGTCGCTGAATCCTTCGAGGAACGCGGTCGCGCGCAGCAGCTCGGCGATTTCGGCCGGAGTGGTCATTGACGGGG
>CAZNZG010000197.1:5193-6493 GCA_964577455.1 uncultured Gemmatimonas sp.
TTGCCCGACTCCTCGAAGCTGACGACCAACCCCGAGCCTCGCCACCGCCGCGCCGTGCGCGTAACATGTGCTGGCATACCTCCCATCGTGCCCGCCTTGTTCCGGAGTCGTCCCGTGCCCCTGTCCCGCCGCGAGTTTCTCGAGCGTTCCGCTGTCCTGTCCGCAGCGGGGTTCGTGCCGCGCCTGCCTTCGGCTGAGCTCCTCGACGCGTCGCCGGTACCGCCCCCGTCCGGGTTCCGCGGGCGCCCCTGCGTGGTGTCGTCGTCGAACGGCATCCGCGGGGTGAAGGTGGCCTACGACAAGATGCTGGCCGGGGAAGACCCGCTCGATGCCGCCATTGCCGGCGTGAACATCCAGGAGCTCGATCCCGACGACCAGTCGGTCGGGCTGGGCGGGCTCCCCAACGAGGAAGGCGTGGTGCAGCTCGACGCCTCGTGCATGCACGGTCCCACGCGTCGCGCCGGGTCGGTGGCGTGCATCGAGGGGATCGCCACGCCGTCGCTGGTGGCCAAGGCGGTCATGGACTACACCGACCACGTGATGCTCGTGGGCGAGGGGGCCACGCGCTTTGCCCGCGCGATGGGCTTCAAGGAGCAGAACCTGCTCACCGAGAAGTCGCGGCAGGACTGGATGCGCTGGAAGTCGCGCCTCAACGCGAACGACGCGTGGCTCGACCACAACGATGACATCAAGATCAAGTTCACCACGGGCACGATCAACATGAACGCGGTCACCGCCGCGGGTGATCTGGGGTCGGTGACCACCACGAGCGGGATGGCGTGGAAGGTGCCGGGGCGCATCGGCGACTCGCCGATCGTGGGGGCGGGGCAGTACTGCGACAATCTCGTGGGCGCGGCAGGGAGCACGGGGCGGGGTGAGGCCAACATCAAGACCTGCGCGAGCTTCCTGATCGTGGAGTTCATGCGCGCCGGCATGGCCCCCGAGGCGGCCTGCCTCAAGGCGCTCGAGCGGGTGGTGGCGATGACCGAAGCGCGGCTCCTGGGCCCGGGCGGCCGCCCGCGCTTCGACCTCGAGTTTTACGCGCTCACCAAGGACGGGCGCTTCGGCGGCGCCACGTTGTACTCGGGGGGGAAGTTCGCGGTGTGCGACGAGCGCGGGCCGAGGCTGGAGCAGGCGGCGTTTCTGTACCGGCGGTAGTGCGGACTACATGCGGCGGGGGGCGGGGCGATCACCCCGGGCCGTTCGCCACTTCGGGGGCGGCCGTGCAGGTCGCGCTGCGCTCCGCGTTGCTCCGCTGCGCGCGCCTGCCGGCGTCGCCCCCTCAGACGCGACCGTCCCG
>CAZNZG010000198.1:0-6483 GCA_964577455.1 uncultured Gemmatimonas sp.
GCGCGAGCAACCCCACCAACCGCAGCTTGGCGGCGCGATAGGCCTCCATGGTTCCGTGGTAGTCGAGGTGGTCGCGCGTGAGGTTGGTGAACACCGCGGCCGCGAACGACAGCCCATCGACACGACGCTGATCCAGCGCGTGGGACGAGGTCTCCATGGCGACCGCCTTCACCCCCCGATTCACCAGATCGCGCAGCAGGCGCTGGAGTTCCACGGGGCCGGGCGTGGTGAGGCCACCCCCTCCCGGCAACGGCGTCCCGTCGCTGCCCAGCAGCACCCCCAGCGTGCCGATCGACGCCGCCGGATGTTCGGGGGCATCGAGAAGATGGCGCAGGAGCCCCACGGTGGTGGTCTTGCCGTTGGTGCCGGTCACCCCCACCAGCGTGAGTTCGCGGGCGGGCCAGCCGTGAAAGGCGGCCGCCGTGAGGGCAGCGGCCCGTCGGCCATCACGCACCACGATGCACGGGAGCCCGACTGCATCGGCGGCGGCAGCGTCCTCGACGATGGCGAGCGTGGCACCGGCTTCGCGCGCAGTGGGGAGCCAGGCATGGCCATCCTGAGCCGCGCCACGCACCGCGAGGAACGCCCCCCCCGGGGTCACCCGCCGGCTGTCATCGACGAGGTCGACGATGGTCTCGGGAAGCGAGGAGGAATGCGAAACGAGCAACCCCGCCTCACGCAGGGCCTCGACGAGGCGGGACACCACAAACGTGCTCATCTGGGAGATTCGAGTTGCACCGTGGAACCGGCGCGCAGCATCACGCCCTGCGCCGGACGGGTACGCACACCACTGCCATCCACCACACTCACCTGGAACCCCGCGGCGTGCAGCGTGCGCGCGGCCTGCCGCACGGTAAGGCCGTACACCGACGGGACCGGCCGCAACTCACCGGCCCGACGAACGACCGGCACCTTGGCCCGTGCCCCGCGCGCGCTGTCGGTCGACGCCAGCGGCAGTTCCACCACGATGCGCGACGGCATCGGAATGGGTTCGGCCTTGGGCGGCGGCGGTGCCTTGAGCGAATCGAAGCGCGCCGAATCGCGCTGAGCGATGCGCAGCTGTTCGGGCGTGAGCGGCTTGGGAAGCGGTGCGGGCATGGGGCGAGCGATACGCGCGAGTTCGTCGCGATCCAGCGACGCATCGCGCGTGGAGATCGCCGACTGCAGGAGATCATTGACCATCGTGCCTGACACGAGCCCACCGTAGTAGGTCCCAACGGGGTCGATGAGGCGCGCCACGATCACGTACTGCGGTTTCTCGGCGGGGAACATGCCGGCGAAGCTCGAGTTGTACTTGCCGATCTCGTAGCCGCGCCCTTCCTCGCGCACACGACGCGCGGTGCCCGACTTGCCACCCACATCGAAGCCCTTGAGGTCGGCGGCGGTCGAGGTCCCGCTGTCCACCACGCTCTTGAGCATCTCGCGCAGCAGCGCCGAGGTGGCGGGTGATACCACGCGACGAATCAGCTGGCGCTTGTGCCGGTACACCACCGTCCCCTCGGCATCACGCACCTCGCGGACCAGCGACGGCTGGAGCAGTTCTCCACCGTTGGCGAGCGCCGCATAGGCAAGCGCGATCTGCAGCGGCGTGGCCGACATGCTGTAGCCGATCGACATCTGCGCGTGGTCGAGTGGCTTCCACGGTGGAAGCGGAACGAGGCCACGCGACTCACTGGGATAGGTCACACCGGTGGGCACACCGAAACCGAAGTCGCGGAACGTCTCGTACTGCTCGCGGTCGCTCAGCTTCTGCGATGCCTGCACCGTGCCGATGTTGCTCGAAAAGCGGACGATATCGCGCACCGTCATCTGCTCGGCTTCGTGCGTATCGGTGTATTTCTTGGTCCCGAACTGCCAGCTGCCGCCGTAGGTGTTGAACAGCTGATCGGGGGAAATGCGCTTGAGATCGAGGAGGCGCGCAATCACGAACGGCTTCATCACCGAGCCAGGTTCGAACGCTTCGGTGAGCGCATTGTTGGTGTAGGCCGCCTTACCCTTGCGAATGCCCGCGAGCGCCAGCACGGCGCCATCCCGCGGATCGACGATCAGCACGTCACCGCCCGTCGCTCCGGTGCGCTCGCGCGCATTGGCGAGCGCCTCTTCGGCGATCTCCTGCAGCTGCTGGTTGATCGTCAGGGTGACGTTGTGCCCGGGGCGCGCTTCCACCGCGGCCAGCATCGGCGAGCGGATGCGGCCGCCGGTGCCGTCCTTCACGAGCGGGTCATTGCCGACGGTGCCATCGAGATACTCGTCGAGCGCCGCCTCGATGCCGCTGCGCGAGGTGCCGGCATTGTTGGCGACCCCCACGATGCCTCGCAGCCCTTCGGGAGTGGAGTTGATGCGTGTGAGCGTGAGACGCACCGACACCCCGGCCAGCGAGCGCAAATGCGCGACATCGGCGGGCGCGAAACGCTGCGGAAGCTCCACCCACGTGTACTTCTTTCTGTTGAAGGCGCGCGCGATCCATTGTTCCGGCACGCGCAATTCCTTGAGGGTGCGGCGCAGAATGGGGCGCGAATCGACCATGCGCACCTTGCCGTCCGGGCCCTTGCGCTTGCCGAGGCCGAGCTTCTTGGGCTCCACCACGAGCTGCGCCTGCTCGCGGGTTTCCACGAGCACGGTCCCGGTGGCATCGAGGATCGCGCCGCGTGGCGGGGTGACCTTTACGTCGACCACGTGCTGCCGCTCGGCTTCCTCGCTCCAGCGGCCATGCTCCACGATCTGCAGCTGCGCCGATCGAGCGACCACTGCTGCGGCGAACAGGACGAGCGTGATGTGTACGAACGTCGAGCGCCCGCGACTGATCGCGATACCCCCCTGCTCCGTCGGCTGCGGTTGCTCTGTCATGGCACCTGCACCGAGTCAGCAGCGGCGCTCCCTCCGCCGGAGTCGGTGGCGATGAAGCGGGTCTGCATCTCGGACGGGCGGATCATGCCCAGTCGACGCTCCGCTTCCGGCACCACACGCCGGCGGCTGGTGGCCATGCGAAGGTCGTTCTCGAGCGTCTTTTCCTGCGCGCGCAGCGTTCGCGTTTCCTCGAGAATCCGGTTGATGGCTCTCTCGTTCGCCACGCCGTGCGAACGCCGCCACACCACGACGGTCGTCACCACGAGAAACACGCCCAACCCGATCGCCACGAGGGCACGCCCCTTGAGCGGCCCCCGTGCCTTCCTGGTGGTGGCGCGACGCGTGGCGGCAGCCATCAGCGAGACAGCCTCCAGGCGCGCAGGCGCGCGCTGCGGGCGCGCGAGTTGGTGTCCACTTCCTCGTCGGTGGCATTGACCGGACGACGCGTGATCGTCTCACCCAGCGGCACACCGCGGCAGGTGCAGATCATCTGCTTGGGCGGGCAGGTACAGGTGGCGCTCCATTCCCGGAACGCGTTCTTCACCAGCCGGTCCTCACCAGAGTGGTAGGAGATGATCGCGAGCACGCCGCCGGGAGTCAGGCGCTCACGGAGCGCAGGCAGCGCGCGTTCGAGACCGGCGAGTTCGTCGTTGACGGCGATACGCACGGCCTGGAAGATGCGCGCAAAATCAGGGGCACCGCTCCGTGGCCCCAGGACGGCACGAATCGCATCCACGAGATCGTCGGCGGTGGCAAACGGACGCCGTTCCCGTCGGCGGATGATCTCGCGCGCGAGCCGCGCTGCGCGCGGTTCGTCGGCGTAGGCGCGCAGCAGCGCCGAGAGATCCACCTCGTCGATGGTGTTGAGCAGCTCGGCGGCATCCACGTCGGCGTCGGTGCCCATGCGCATGTCGAGCGGGGCCCCTTCGCGGAAGGTGAAGCCGCGCGCGAGATCGTCGAACTGGTGTGACGACACGCCAAGATCGAGCAGGATGCCGTCGAACTTCTCGGCGTCGGCGAGCCCCGCCTCGGAGAGATCGGCATAGTTGCCGAGCAAGGCGCGGAACTGCCCGGCCTTCTCGTAGTCGGCCAACCGCTCGCGCGCGGCCGCGAGGGCGCGCGGGTCGCGATCCACACCGGTCACCCGCATGCCTCGGTCGAGGAAGGCGGCGCTGTGCCCGCCGCCACCGAGCGTGCAATCGAGCACGGTGGCAGCGCCGGCCAGCAGCTCTTCGATCTCGTGCAGGAGCACGGGAACGTGATAGGTGCTGGCACGTCCGGACGGGAGCGTACGGGAGGGGCTCACGTGCGGTTCGGGCAGACGTACAGGCGCGTCATGAGTGCGGCAGAGGCGCCCCTTCGGGCGCGTAGACGGGCGTCGCGAGGGGGCATGATAGTGAGGAGCAGACGGCAGCGTCAACAGAGGGCGACGCGTTCGAAAATGTGCATTACCCGTACACGCGCACGGATGTGATGAGACGGTATCGAGCCGGGGTTCGGTGAGGGGAAAAGACGCGGGCCCGCCGTCGGAAGGACGGCGGGCCCGCGATTCACCGACAGGCGGTGATTACTTGCAGATCGCCTTGATGAGCTGGTCGGCGTACGGATCGAGCTGCATGACCGCGCCCATCAGCTGGCGCATGGCGTCGGGCGAGAACGACCCGCCCTTCGGCAGCAGGATCTGGGCTTCGACGAACAGGTCCTTGGCTTCCTTGGCCGGCGCGCACTGCTTGCCAGACTGGGCAGCGGCAAGCTTGGCCTGACCGAATGCCACGTAGGTGGCGCCCAGCAGGAACTGAGACTGCGCCTTCAGCGTGTTGGGCACGACCGAGTCGGCATACTTGAGCGTCTCGACGGCCGTCGCGAAGTCGTTGAGGTCCTTGCTGGCCGCGGCCTTCCGGTACGCGTCGTTGGCCGACTGGAGCGCGAGCACGCGGAGGTTTTGCGTAGTGTCACCCGCGGCAATCGCTGCCTTGATGGCGGGAAGCACTTCGTCGGCCTTGCCGAGGTCCTTGAGCAGCGTGATGCGCACCGTCTGCGCGTTCTCCACCGGGATCTTGGCCGCGATGGCCTTCTCGAGCGCCTCGAGTGCCTGCTGGTTCTGACCGGCGGCGCGGAGGCCGACGATCTGCTCGTAGGCGAGCGACGCGTTCTCCGGGAACTTGGCCACACCCTTCGACGCCGTCTCGGCCGCCTTCTGGAACTGGCTGTCGGCGGAATAGGCGCGAGCCGTCCGGATGAAGTACGTCGTGTCGGCGAAGGAGGTGTCGAGCTTGGTCAGCTCGTCGCCCTGCGTGAACGCTTCCTTGAAATCACGCGTGGAGAGCAGGATGAGCCAACGCAGCTTGAGCAGCTCCGGGTCGCCCGGATTGGCCTGCACCGCTTCGTCGATCACCGGCTTGGCCACCTTCGGATTGGCGAGCACGGCCAGCGCTTCGACCACGTCCTTCTGGAGGCGCGGGTTCTTGGGATCGGTGGCGAGGAGACGCGTGAGCGTCACGACGGCCGAGTCACCCTGGTTCGTGTCGCGATAGCTCTGGGCGAGGATCGCGAGACCGGGGCGGCTCTTGGGATCGATGTCGACGATCTCCTTCGCGATCGTGAGCTGCTCGGCGGCCGGGGCCTTCTGCGTGACCAGCACGTTGGCCCAGCAGATACGCGAGAGGGTGGCCTTGGGATAGGCCACGATGCCTTCCTTGGCCGCAGCGATCGCCGCGTCGTACTGCTGCTGACGGGCCGCGTTGATGCACTTCTGTTCGGACTCGAGCTGCTTGCGGGCTTCCTTGAGCTCCTTGGCGATCAGCCCCGACGCTTCGCCGACGCTCTTGGCGTCGTACGTGCCGAGCGGCTGCACCAGCGCGTTGTCGCGCGCGAGCACGAGGTTGGCCTCGACCTTCACGCCGGTCGGCGTCTTGGACACGATGCCCGTGACGTATTCGTCGGCACGAAGCAGCGTGGCCAGTGCCTTCTGATCATGCGGCTCGAGCGCTTCGGTCACCGGGAAGCCGGAGGCTTCGAGGGTGGCCGTAATGTCCTGCTTGGGCAGAACATACACCTGCTTGAACGGGAACTCGCTGTTCATGCGCGAGCGCACCGCGTCGGCGGCCTGCACCCCCAGGCCCTTGTCGCCGCTGCGGAACACCGCGACCATGACGCGCTTCGCGTTGGGATCGGGGACCCTGTTGTACTGGGCCGAGGCCACCGAAGGCACGAAGGTGCCACCGAGGGCCAATCCGATTCCGGCGATCGCCTGGAAATGCCGTGACTTCAATGTCGTAACCTCCGCACCGTGCGTGGGACCCGGGAGATCCGGGAAACTGGAGCAACCCGTTGACTGTGCGTGTCACGCGGGTCTGGGGGGGTGAAGCTGGACAAACTGCGGTCGCCGGCCGGATCCGGCAAGATTTTGCCGAATCAGCCCGACGGAATGGGCGAAGAGGGATTCGAACCCCCGACCCCCTGTGTGTAAGACAGGTGCTCTAACCAGCTGAGCTATTCGCCCGGACTTACGCTCCGTCCTGACCGTCCGCTGAGAAAAACTACAACGGTAGGGGAGCGCGGTTCCCGGTTGCGCCGAACTTTAACCGGATCGTCACGTTCGGCCGGGGTCTGGTCCCGCGGTGCTTGCACCAACCT
>CAZNZG010000199.1:0-6465 GCA_964577455.1 uncultured Gemmatimonas sp.
ACATCGCGTTGCACGTTTCCGCCGCATCTTCCTTCCAGCGGATCTTCGTGTAGAGCTCGTGGAGGCGCAACCACGACAACCGGGCAGCCTTGGTTGTGGGATACGTGGTGACGATGTCCTTGAGGTAGATGATCGCCCCATCGACCACCGGCCGCACCTTGATGTAGTGTACGGCGGTCTGGTAGTCCTTGAGAGCGAACCACTCCTCGAGCTGCGTGATGCGGCGCTTCGCATCCTCGATTTCCTTGGCGTCGGGATACGACGACAGGAGCGCCCGCAGAATGGAGGCAGCCTTCTGCCCCTGCTCCGGATCGAGCGATGGGCGGCGCCAGAGGTTCTGATAGGAACGTCCGGTGCCCAGCATCGCCGTGGGCGCGAGGGTGTCGTCGGGGAACCCGTCGGTCACCCGTTCGAAGGCCTGTGCCGCGAGCAGATACTCCTTCTTCCGCTCGTGCGTGAGGGCGAGATAGAAGTATGCCGGCGCGAGCAGCGGGTCGCGCGACGACAGGTCGCTGGTCAGCCGCTCGAACCCAAGCTGCGCGTTGTCCCACTGCTTCTGCTGGAATTCCAGCAGCGACGCCTGGAAGAGCGCCTCGGGAGTCGCGAAGTCTTTCGGCTGGAAGCCGCGCCCACAGCCGGCAAGCGCTGTCGCAACGGCGAGCAGCACGAGCAGGCGGAATTCGACGCGGTTCGGTAGATAACTCATGCGGCTGATAATACTCGATGAAAGCGGCGCAGGTTCGCCACGGTTACGAGGCGGCGCCGGGGGTGAGCCCCTGCGAGGGGCCCGAGGCCAGCGGGACGATCCGGGCCCGGCCGGCGGTGAGCCGGGCGGTCACGTTGCGCGTGTCCACCACGAGGGTAGCGTGGTCGACGACGTGCTGGTAGTCCACCGCCTTGTGATCGGTCACGACCACGACGGCATCGGCCCATGCCAGCATCTCCTCGCTCAGGGCCACCCCCTTGCGGACATGCCCCTCTTCGCGGAACTCGGCAACGAAGGGATCATGGTACTCGACATGCCCGCCGCGCTCCTCCAGTAGCCGGATCACGTCGAGCGCGGGGCTCTCGCGGACGTCGTCGATGTCGCGCTTGTAGGCCACGCCGAGCACCAGGATGCGGCTGCCACGCACGGCCTTCCGCACCTCATTGAGCGCATCGGCGACCTTCTGCACGACCCATTCCGGCATGTGCGAGTTGATCTCGCTGGCGAGGTCGATGAACCGCGTCTTGTAGTTGAGCGTGCGCATCTTCCAGGCGAGATAGTGCGGATCGAGCGGGATGCAGTGCCCGCCGATCCCCGGCCCCGGGGTGAACTTCATGAACCCGAAGGGCTTGGTCGCGGCGGCATCGATGACTTCCCAGACATTCACGCCCAGTTTGTCACAGACGATCGCGATTTCGTTCACCAGGCCGATGTTGACGGCCCGGAACGTGTTCTCGAGCAGCTTGACCAGCTCCGCCGCTTCCGGTGAGGAGACCGGCACGACGGTCTCGATGCAGCTCTCATAGAGCGCCGTGGCCACCTCGACGCAGGCCGGCGTGATGCCCCCCACCACCTTGGGGGTGTTGCGGGTATGGTAGACCGGGTTTCCCGGATCCACCCGCTCGGGACTGAAGGCCACGAAGATATCGGTCCCGACGGTGAGCCCCTTGGCCTCGAGCCGCGGCTGCAGCAGTTCGCGCGTGGTGCCGGGATAGGTCGTGCTCTCGAGCACCACGCACAGCCCGGGGTGCGCCTGGCGCGCGATCGCGTCGGCCGCGCTCAGCACGTAGGCCATGTCGGGGTCGCGCGTCTTGGACAGCGGCGTGGGCACGGCGATCGAGATGGCATGGCAGCTGGCCAGCTGATTCTCGTCGGTCGTGGCGACGAACCGCCCCTGCGTGACCGCGCCACGCACCGCATCATCGGACACATCCTGAATGTGCGACGCGCCGCTCATGAGCAGGTCGACCACGCGCGGGCTGACATCGTAGCCGATCACGCGGAAACCGGCGTGCACGAACTCCATCGCGAGCGGCAACCCCACGTAACCGAGGCCGATCACGCCGATCACGGCGGAGCGGTCGGTGATCTGTGCAAGCAGCAGTTCCTTCGTCGAGCCAGGATGGGTCATTGGATTCTCAGCGGGCAAAAAAGCTACGCACAGCCTCGATCACTTCATCGAGCTGCGCTGTCGTGAGCTCGGGGAACACCGGGAGTGACAGCACTTCCTTCGCGGCCTTCTCCGCCTCGGGGCACTGCCCCTCGCGGTAGCCGAGGTACGCAAAACACGGCTGCAGGTGCAATGGCAGCGGATAGTACACGTTGGATCCGATGGCGCGCTCCTTGAGATGCGCCTGCAAGGCATCACGCTCCGTGACGCGGATCGTGTACTGGTTGTAGATCGACGTGTTGGCGGGATCCACATACGGCGTGATCACGTCGGCGAGACCGGCGAATGCGGCATCGTAGTGGGCCGCATTGCGACGGCGCGCGGCGCTCCAGCTCTCGAGATGCGGGAGCTTGGCACGGAGGACGGCCGCCTGCAGCGCATCGAGGCGGCTGTTGTAGCCCACGATCTCGTGATAGTAGGTGCGACGGCTGCCATGCGTACGCAGCTTCATCAGCGCCTCGAACAGCGCTTCGTCCTGCGTGACCATCATCCCGCCGTCGCCGTACCCACCAAGGTTCTTGGACGGGAAGAAGCTGTAGGTGCCAATGGTGGCCGCTTCGCCCGCCATGACCTTGCGCCCATCGATGATCCGGCTGGCACCGATCGACTGGGCGGCATCCTCGATCACGGGGAGTCCCTGCGCTGCTGCCGTGACCGTCTCGATCGGCGCCATCTGACCGAAGAGATCGACGGCAATGACCGCCTTCGTGCGCGCGGTGATGGCGGGCGTGACGTTGGCCGGATCGATGTTGAAGGTGCGCGGATCGATATCCACGAACACCGGACGTGCCCCGACGTTGTGGATCGCCCCGCCGGTGGCGAAAAAGGTGAACGGGGTCGTGATCACCTCGTCGCCCTGCCCCACCCCCAGCGCACGGAGCGCGAGCAGGATGGCATCGGTGCCGTTGGCACAGCCCACCGCATACTTGAACTGGGACAGTCCCGCCACGCTGCACTCGAGCTGCGCAACGGGATCGCCGAGGATGAACGCCTGCTGATCGACGACCTCCATGAGCGCAGCCACCACGTCCTCACGGATCGTGGCGTGCTGTGCCTTCAGGTCGAGAAGCGGTACGGCCATGGAGAAACCCTGCGAATCAGATGTTCACGCGCAGCGGAAGCGGGACGTCGCGCCCCGTCTTCGCCGATTCGTAAATGCCAAGGATGAGTTCGAGCGACTTGCGACCGGCACGGCCGTCGGTGTCGGGCGTGGCCTGTCCACGCAACACCGACACCACGTTGCGGTAGTACCCCTCGTGACCGAAGCCGTACACGCTCGGCGGATTGGTATTGGACTGCTCGACGAGCTTGTCGTCGTCGTCGTAATCCGCGAACTGCCAGTGTTCGACCTTGTTGACGGCCGTACCGCCGATCTTCACCGTGCCCTTTTCTCCCAGAATGGTGATGGAACCTTCCAGATTCTTGGGGAACGTGAGCATGGTGACTTCGATGGCGCCAATGGCCCCGGAGCGGAACTTGAGCACGGCCACGCCGCTGTCCTCCGCCTCGATGCGACGGGCCAACGTGGCGGTCTTGGCCATGACGCTTTCGACGGGCCCCACGAGCCACTGGATGAGATCGACGTAGTGCGACGCCTGATTCATGAACGCCCCACCGTCGAACTCCCAGGTGCCGCGCCAGGGCGCCTGATCGTAGTACTCCTGCGGACGCGTCCAGCGCACCGTGCAGTTGGCCATGTAGATGCGGCCGAAGCGCCCACGATCGATCGCGCGCTTGAGCAGCACGATGGGCGGATTGAGGCGGTTCTGCTTGACGACGAAGAGGTGCACGTGGTGATCGTCGCACGCCTGCACGAGCGCATCAGCGGCGGCAAGCGAGATCGCCATGGGCTTCTCGCTGATCACATGCCGACCAGCCTTCGCGGCAACGATGCCATGCTGGGGGTGCAGGCCGCTCGGCGTCGCGATGATGACCGCGTCGCTGGGCACCTCGGCGAGCATGCGGTCGAGGCTCGTGAACCACGGGACCCCAGCCGCCACCCCCGCCTGTTCGGCGCGCTCGGGAACGATGTCGCACACCGACACCAACTGCAGATCGGGGATCTTGGCGATCGCGTCGAAGTGATTGCGGCTGATGCGCCCACATCCGACGAGCGCCACGCGAATGGGTTGTCCTGCCGGGATGATCTTGTCAGTCACGCCTGCTCCTCGATGCGAACGACCACGTCTCCTCGCCGCTCGTACAGTGTGCCGGTACCGGCGCAGCGCAGCCGCTCGGCCGACGGATCGACCGGCGACGCACCGACCACATCGAGACGGAACCCTGCTTCCGACATCCAGCCGATCCGCCTGGCCGGCACACCGGCCATGAGGGCGTAATCGGGGACGTCCCGATTGATGACGGCGCCGGCGCCGATGAAGGCGAAGCGACCGATGGTGATGCCGCACACGATCGTGGCATTGGCACCGATGCTGGCACCGCGCTTCACGAGCGTGCGTCGGTATTCGTTTTTCCGCGAGACGGCGCTGCGCGGGTTGTACACGTTGGTGAAGACCATGGAGGGACCGCAGAACACGTCCTCCTCCAACTCCACCCCTTCGTACAACGACACATTGTTCTGGATCTTGGCGTTCTCGCCCACGGTCACGCCCTTCATCACGACCACGTTCTGCCCGAGCGAGCAGCGTGGACCGATGACGGCTCCCGCGTTGACGTGACAGAAATGCCAGATGCGCGTGCCGGCCCCCACGACGGCGCCGTCGTCGACGTAGGCCGATTCGTGCACGAGCGCTCCTTCACCGAGCGTGACCGCCGCGCCGACGTGTCCTTCGCCGGCTCGCGCGATCATCCCGGGAATGGCGGCAGTGCTCACGCGATCCCGGCGGGCTGCCCCGCCCCCTGCGGCCGCGCCGCCCCGAGAATCTCATGCCATTCCTGCAGCGAGCGCACGCCCGGTTCGCGCGAGCGACGCGCGGCAATCGCCTCGACGGCGGCGCTGGCAGCGGTGAGCGTCGTGGTGTACGGCACGCGGTTGGCGATGGCGGCCTGCCGCAGCTTCTCGTCGTCCACCTGGGCGTGCTTGCCCAGAGGCGTGTTCACGAGCAGCTGGATCGCGCCATTGAGGATCATGTCGACGCCGTGCGGCCGTCCCTCATGGACCTTGAGGACGGAGGTGACCGGCACGCCCTGTTCGCGGAAGAAGGCGGCGGTACCGCTGGTGGCGAAGACGCTGAAGCCGAATTCGCTGAAGCGCTTCGCCAGCGCAGCCGCAGCGGGCTTGTCCCCGTCGTTGACCGTGAAGAACACGGCGCCCTCACGAGGGAGTGCGTTGTCGGCGGCGATCTGCGACTTGAGGAACGCGGTCCCGAAATCGTCGTCGATCCCCATGACCTCACCCGTGGACCGCATCTCGGGGCTGAGCACGGGATCGAATTCGCGGAACTTGTTGAACGGGAAGACGGCTTCCTTCACGCTGATGTACGGGGGCACGATTTCCTGCGTAAAGCCGATCTCGGCCAGCGTTTCGCCGAGCATGAGGCGCGCCGCGACCGACGGCAGCGAGACCCCGATCGCCTTCGACACGAACGGCGCCGTACGCGACGCACGCGGGTTGACCTCGATCACGTACACCTGCCCGTCCTTGTAGGCGTACTGCACGTTGATCAGCCCCACCACCCCGAGCTTCTTCGCGAAGGCCACGGTGTGCGCCTTCATCTGTTCGACGGCGGCGGGCGGGATGAGATACGGCGGCAGGATACAGGCCGAGTCGCCGGAGTGAATGCCGGCGCTTTCGATGTGCTCCATGACGGCGCCGATCACCACGTGCTCACCATCGGAGAGGGCATCCACGTCGGCTTCGAACGCATCTTCGAGGAAGCGGTCCACCAGCACCGGGCGCTCCTCCGAGACGCGTGCCGCGCGCTCGAAGTAGTCGCGCAGCGACGCCTCGTCGTGCACGATCTCCATGGCGCGGCCACCGAGCACGTACGAGGGACGCACGAGCACGGGGAAGCCGATCTTCTGCGCGATCCCCACGGCCTCGTCCACGCTCGTGGCGGTGCCGTTGGCAGGCTGCTCGATGCCGAGTTCACGCGCGACGGCCTCGAAGCGACGACGATCTTCGGCGGTGTCGATGGCATCCGGCGACGTCCCCAGGATGCGGACACCGGCGGCCTCCAGCGGGCGCGTGAGCTTGAGCGGCGTCTGGCCGCCGAGCTGCACGATCACGCCCTCGGGCTTTTCCCGCTCGACGATCTCCAGCACATCCTCGAGCGTGAGCGGCTCGAAGTAGAGCTTGTCGGAGATATCGAAGTCGGTGGAGACCGTCTCGGGATTGGAGTTGACCATG
>CAZNZG010000200.1:0-6457 GCA_964577455.1 uncultured Gemmatimonas sp.
AGCTCGAGATCGCGTTCGACAAGGCAGGCAAGGCGGTGGTGCGCGCCGCCGAGAGCCCCTGCCCGCGCACGAGCTGGTCGAGATACGAGCGCACCACCACGAAGGCCGCCGGCCACACCATCCTGGGCTGGCTCTGCGGGTTGTACTCCTCGAAGCGCACGAGCTTGGCCGCCGCGATCTCGTTGGCGGTGAGCTCCGCACTCGGCGTGAGCTCCATGATGTCCATGCCGCGATCGAGTTCCGACGAGAACACGAGACCGTTCCAGTAGTACGCGCCCCACGAGCCGCCGATGGTGCGCCCACCACCGCGCTGGTTCGTCGCCGCGGCGGCGGCGGCCTTCGGCACGTCCACCGGGCCCGGCGGATCGATCGAGCCGCGATCGAAGTAGCCCACCTCGTACGCGCTGTCGGCGTTGGTGAAGTCCATGATGCTCACGCCGCCCTGATACCACCCCTGCACGTACAGGTCACGCCCCGGCACCGGAATGATGCCGCCGTTGTGCGACACGCAGTTCTCCTCGGCCGCCTGCGCCGACGGCAGCTTGAAGTAGGCGCGCTGCGTCTGCTTCTTCGTGCCGTCGAGCGTGATGACGGTGTTGCCGCCCAGCTCGATCATGCTCGAGGCCTGACACATGGGGCCCGTGCCGCCGCCCCATTCGTCGGTCTGAATGAGCTTCTTGCCGTCGTTGCTGAAGGCGGCGGTGTGGCGCCCCTGGTAGTTGTTCGTGTCCGCCAGGGCACTGATGCGGAACGGCTTCTCGGGGTTCTTGATGTCCACGAGGATGGAGTGCGTGGAGCACGAGGCGGCGAGCAGACCGATCTCGGGATACGCGGTCACGTCGTGGCAGTTGCGCGGCCCGTCGGGCATGGCGTCCCCCTCGGGAGCCGCTGCCGCGGCGCGGGCTCCACGGGCGGCCTGACGACGCGGGTCGACCGGCACGCAGTACCGGCGGCACTCCGACGCGCCATCGAGTCCCGAGAAGATGCGGGCTCCCGGGATCACCTCGGCCTTCTCGGGATGATCGAGGTCGACCTTGATGATGTCGAGCTGATAGAGCGAGTTGGCAGGATCGTCGGGATTGGTGCCGTTGCGGCACCCCGCCAGTTCCGTCTCCGGCCGCGCCGCCTGCTGTCCCGACACGTAGAGGTAGATGATCCGCTTGTTCGTGGGGCTGGGGACGAGCGTGTGCGTGTGCGAGCCTTTGCACGTCTGCACGTTCTTCACGAGCTTCGGCGCCTTCGGGTCGCTCACGTCGAAGATGCGCACGCCGGCCATGTGATCCTTGGGGTCCTGCACGCCGCCGTCACCGCAGTCGTTGCGGTTGCCCGGCCCTTCGGCGGAGAGGAAGAGCAGGGTGCCGTAAATGGTCGGGTCACCCTGCGAAGTGATGCATCGCACCGCGGCCGTCATCACCGGCTTGGCGGGATTCGTGATGTCCCAGATGGTGAAGCCGGCGAAGTTGGCCTGATAGACGTAATTGCCGCGGAACGCCAGATCGGAGTTGATGAACGTGAGGCCGCGCGCGGTGTCGAACTGCGCCGGCTTGGGTACGGTCGACACGAGCCGCATGTTCTTCTCGGCCACGCCCGCATCGTACCGACCCGGCTTGAGGGTGGCACGAGGGTCCTTGTTGGACGGATAGGTCTGCGCCGACAGCAGGGTGGGCGCGAGCATCGTCGCGGCACACAGCATCAGGCCACGCATCAACCGCATGGTGGTGCTCCGGTGGTGGGAAGGAAGGGGAGAGCGGTGGGATTACTTCGTGACGGGCGGCTTTGCCAGCGGCTTGGCCGGGGCCTTCGCAGGAGCCTTGGCGGACGCCTTGGCAGGCGCCTTGCCAGGAGCCTTGGCGGCCGGCGTCGCGGGGAGTTGCGCCAACAGGCGGTTCATGATGCCGATCTCCGCCGTCTGCGCCACGACCACGTCGTTGGCGAAGACGTTCACGTCGACCTCCTGACCGGAGTTCGGCGTGGCAAAGAGGTCGTCGACCATCTTGATCGCCCCGGCGTGGTGCTTGATCATCCCGTCGAGGAAGAGGCGATCGAAGGCGGCGCCGCGGGCCTTGCTCATGGCCGCGAGCTCGTCGTCGGTCAGCATGCCGTCCATCCGCATGCCGCGCCACGACGAGGTGTCGGGGGCGAACTGCTCATGGCGACGCAGCCAGTCCTGCATGATCTCGATCTCGGGCACCTGTGACTGGTCGATCTTGCGCGAGAGCTTGAGCAGCTGCGGATTGGTGCTGTTGGTCTCCGCCATGCGCGACATGACGATGGCCTGCGCGTGGTGCGCGATCATCCCCTGCATGAACTCCACGTCGGCCTTGGTGTAGCGAGCTCCCTTGGGGATCACGATCTCGGGACCCATGTGGTGCATGCTGTGGTCCCCGTGCTGCGCCCACGCGGCCGACGGCACGGCGAGGAGCACGGAGACGAGCGACAGGGCGACGAACGGACGACGGGGCGTCATGGTGGGGCTCCGCTGGTGGAACGGCCGCAGGTGCGGCAGGTGGGGGCGAGACGACTCCGTGAGAATACGGCGCGGTCGGGGCGGACGTTAGGGAGCAAACCCAAACCCCGAGTCATTATGTTGGGTATCATGTCCACAGCTCCGTCATCGTTGCGGGTCGCGATCGTTGGGTCGGGCCCGGCCGGGTTTTACGCCGCCGAGGCGCTGCAGAAGGCGGCCCCCGGGATCAGCATCGACCTGATCGATCGTCTCCCCACGCCGTTCGGCCTCGTGCGTGGCGGCGTGGCCCCCGATCATCCCAAGATCAAGTCGGTCACGCGCGTCTTCGATCGCATCGCCACGCAGCCGGGTTTCCGGTACCTCGGCCATGTGCAGGTGGGGCAGGACGTGACCGTCGACGAGCTGCGGGCGCGCTACCACCTGCTGGTGCTCTGCTACGGCGCCGAAACGGACCGCGCACTTGGCATCCCCGGCGAGCAGCTGGCGGGCAGCCATGCGGCGACCGAGTTCGTGGCCTGGTACAACGGGCACCCGGACTATGCGGCCACGCACTTCGACCTTACGCAGGGCGAGGTGGCGGTGGTGGGGATCGGCAATGTGGCCATGGACGTGGCGCGCATTCTGGCCAAGCCGACGAGTCTGCTCGCGGCGACCGATCTCGCCGACCATGCGCTGCAGGCGCTGGCTGCGTCGAAGGTGCACACCATCCATTTGGTGGCGCGCCGTGGTCCGGTGCAGGCGGCGTGCACCACGCCCGAGCTGCGTGAGCTGGGTGAGCTCGAGGGGGTGGAGGTGATCGTGGATCCGCGCGATCTCGAGCTCGATCCGGCCAGCGAGGCGCAGCTTGCCGCCATGGAGGACCGCAACCCCGCCAAGAATCTCGACGTGCTGCGGGAGTGGGCATCGCGTCCGCGCACGGGCGCGCCACGCAAGGTGGTGCTGCACTTCAACGCGTCGCCGGTCGCACTGACGGGCACCGAGCGGGTGGAGGGGATGACGATCGTCCGCAATCGCCTCGAGAGCGACGGGCGTGGTGGGGTGCGGGCGGTGGCCACCGACGACACGCGGCAGCTCCCGGTGGGGCTCGTGTTCCGCTCGGTGGGCTACAAGGGCAAGGCGCTGCCCGGGGTGCCGTTCGACGAGCGCAACGGCGTGGTGCCCAACATCTGCGGGCACGTGGTGGAGCAGGCGGGGAGCACGGCCACGGTGCCGGGGATGTACGTGGCGGGGTGGATCAAGCGTGGCCCGCAGGGGATCATCGGCACGAACAAGCTGTGCGCCACCGACACGGTCACGCAGCTGCTGGCCGATGTGGCGGCGGGCGATGTGCCGGCGTTGCCCGAGGGAGTGTCGTCGATCGACGCGTTGCTCGCCGAGCGCGGCGTGAGGGTCACCAGCTGGTCCGATTGGCAGACGCTCGACAAGGCGGAGCAGGCGCGCGGCGCGGCGTCGGGGCGGCCACGCCTCAAGATCACCGACGTGCGGGAGATGTTGGAAACCATTGCCCCTGCGGAACTGCCCTGAGGTCAGATGGGGGTTGGAGGTCGGAGGTCGGATTGTTTCGGATGGGCTGACGCCACGGGGTGGGCGTGGGGATCGCGCCCACCGCGGCACCGCTGAACTACGCGGGGTAGCCCCACCCGGTGGTACCACGTGATTCCCGCCCTCGCCCCGTGTCGTCCGCCCATCCGATAGCGGTTTCTGGCTTCCGACCTCTAGGCCACGTCGGAGATCCGACCTCTAGGCCAAGTCGGAGATCCGACCTCCGATCTCAGCTGACTCGCCGATCCACTCGAGGAACGTGTGGCGGAGTCGTGCGGCCAGTGGTGCCGAGAGGGTGGCGATGAGCGCGGAGCGGTCGCGCGGTGTGCGATGCCAGAGCGCGAAGAGCGCCTCGATCGATGGATGCGAGGGGTTGCCCGGGGTGACTACACCGGACATGCCGCTCTCGATCACGCCGTGGTGCAGCACGCGCGCGTACGCCCCCGGTCGGACCGCGTCGGCGAAGCGCTTCACGAAGCGGGGATCGTCCATGCGCGTGGCGAGGGTGCTGCACGGAATGCGGGGGGCCGTGAGTTCGAGCACGACGTCGCCCCACTGCACACGGTCACCCACGCGTGGTGACGGCCACCAGCGATCGATCGTGAGATTCTCACCGAACAGTCCCGGACCGCACGGCTGCGACAGGGTCGCCGACCACCACGCATAGTCCTCGGCGCTGTACAGATAGATCGCCTGATCCGGGCCGCCGTGATGTTTTCGGTTGCCGACGGCATCGCCCACGAGCCCCTGCGCGTCGCACAACACCGGGCTGTCCACGGGATACTTGCGGATGCCGCTGCGTTTGCGGGCCGCGGTGGTGGTGGCGGTGGGGACGAGCGCTTGCAGCTGCCCAACATTCACCGACAGCAGCCGCGGATGATCCCATGCGGTAGGGGAATGCGCTGATGGGTCCGTCGGCGATGCGCTGTGCATGTCGGCAACATAGCGGGCGCGCCCGTGAGCTGTGGATGAGGCCGGTGATGTACGTGCCAGACCAGAGGGCGCCTGTCGGTGAATTGCGGCGCTGCCGTCGGGGAGATACCGCATGCTGACCGGCGCGATCGCGCCCATCGTGCGCGCATCCCTTTTCCGGACCATGCCATGCCCCGTCTGCTCCCCGATTTCACACCCATCGGCCGCCAGTTCGATCGCGAGGTCGATCACGTGGCGCGGCAGCATCCGCACACGCGCGTGGTGCCGGTCACCGAAGTGGATCTCGCGCATCTCCCGGCGCCGGTGGCGCGCTACCTTCGCCGCGCCGGTGTGGTTGGGCGCCCCCGGGTGCACAACTTCGTGGTGGAGATGGACGCGGAGCTCAATCGCGGGCCCGGCGAGCCGTGGATGCAGACGCCGGTGCTGCAGGTGAGCTTCGTGGAGCCTCCCACCCGGTTGTTCCTGCTGCGCACGACGATGAAGGGCTTGCCGGTGAGTGGCCTGCATCAGTACGACGACAGCGGCGCGTCGATGCACATCCGCCTGCTCGGTCTGCTGCATCTGGTGGACGCTGACGGCGAAGCCTTCACGCGCGCGGAAACCGTGACGGTGCTGAACGATTTCTGCATCCTGGCACCGGCGGTCCTGATCGATCGCGAGCGGTTCCGGTGGGCTACGCTCGCCGACGGGCGGGTGCATGTGACCTTCGCCAACGGTGGGCGGGTGGTGAGTGCCCTGCTCACGTTCGACGACCACGGTGATCTGGCGAACTTCACGTCTGACGATCGGCACGCGCTCGAGGGCGATGGCGACACGTGGAGCACGCCCCTGCGCCACTATCGGGAGTTCGGCGGGGCGCGACTGGCCAGCGAGGGTGAAGCGATCTGGTCGTATCGCGATCGGCCGTCGTGGACGTACGGCCGCCTGTTCATCCGCTCGGTGCGCTACAACGTGCCCGCAGACGAGCTGCCTCAGGCGGAGCAGCTCGCGGCGCGCGCGGCGCGTCCCGACCGGTAGGCAATCGGTCAGGATACGCGCGCGGCCTCTGCCTCAAGGCGCACTGCCGGGCGGGGCGCTCAGCGACTCGAGCATGGTGAGCGCATGGGCTCGCACATCGTGGGGCCACGCGTGCATGTGCTGGCGCATGGCGGAGACCTGACCGGCGAAGAGAGCGCGTGTGACCTCTTCGTAGTCGGGGAGGTCGCCACCGATCGCATGCAGGAAGCGATAGGTGGCTTCACGGGCCAGTCGGATCCGTTCATCGCCGGCCCCCTGCTTGCGCGCGAGTTCCACCAGTTTGCGGAGCGTGACCGATGCTCCACCGGGCTGCGCGGCGAGCCATTCCCAGTGATGGGGGAGCAGGGTGACCTCGCGGGCGACGACGCCCAGTCGCGGGCGCCCGGGTGCCCGCGGTGGCGCGGCGGTCGGCGCGGCCGAGGCATCCGGCACGGGAGCCGCCGTGCCCTGATCGCTGGTGGCAGGGCTCGCTCCGGCGTGCAATCGCGCCAGGACATC
>CAZNZG010000201.1:0-6426 GCA_964577455.1 uncultured Gemmatimonas sp.
AGCTCGGCTGGCGACAGAAACGGCCCCGGAGGCTATCGGCGCCGCCCGCCTCGGTAAGCGGGGCGCCGGCAGCGCGCCGGTCCCGCCGCAGTGGTAGCGGGCACACCGCTATCGATGTACACTTGTGACATAACGGCGGGCGTCCTGTGGGCGCCCGTTCGTGCGCCCAGATGGCGGAATTGGCAGACGCAGGGGACTCAAAATCCCCCGATCGCAAGGTCTTGTGGGTTCGACCCCCACTCTGGGCATCGCTCGGCTTTCCCTCTCGGTCAGCGGGTCGGCGGGCTTGCAGGACGGTGCCGGTGCAACGAATGCGTGCCCGGACGCGTTGAGCAGGTGCAGTCCGATGGGGTGTAGCTCAATGGCAGAGCATCCGACTGTTAATCGGACGGTTGGTGGTTCGAGTCCACCCGCCCCAGCTTCGAACGAAACGGCCGGTCTCCTTACTGGAGGCCGGCCGTTCGTGTTGGCTATGATGGGCGTGACATTCAGACGCCGGAGCGGTGGGCCCCCCAGACGTCTGGCTCCACGTCGGCCACGGTCTGCGACAGCGTCCACGAGTGGCCTGCGGGGTCCTTGATCACCGCCTGTCGCTCGCCGAACGGAAAGTCTGTCGGCGCCTGAATGGACGTCCCTCCCAGTACAAGCGCCCGTGCGTAGACGTCCTGCACATCGGATACGCGGACCAGCAGCGTCGCGGGAGGACGGCCACCGGCGCCGCCGGACGGCGCCGCAGGATCTGGAGTCCAGGCCACCACGATGATCGCGCCGTTACCGATCGTGAGCTGAACCCGTTCCCCGGGAACCCGCAGCCGCTCCTCGAAGCCGAGCGCGTCGCAGAGCCAGCGCACCGCCGCGTCGAGGTCCGGATAACTGCGCGTGGGGATGAGTGTGGCGTCGGGGAACGATCGATTGCGCTGAGACATGGTGGTCGGTGATGGTGGCGACGATGGGGAAGGTCGGGAGCATGCCGGACCGTGCACGCATGCGACCGGCGGCGCACACGATGGGAATGCATGCGACGGGGAGGCACGGAATGTGTTCGTGATCCGCGAGAAGACCGGCGCGCGTCGCACTCGCTTGCCGCTGGACGGCCGGGGCGTCTAGCTTCCCCCGTCCGACTGCGACGCCACCGGCACGACCGGTGACCGGGCCAGTCGCGCCCGGCCGTCATCATATCCTCCTGAACATCATGCCGCTCACGTTTTCGCTCGTTGCTGCCGCGCCCGCCTCGCTCGAGACCCCGCTGCTCGTGGTCGTGCTGCCGTCGGAACCGACCATCACGGACGAGCTCACGGCGCTCGATGGGCAGTTGCACGGTGCCCTGATGCGCACGCTGGGGCGGCGCGACTTCCGCGGCGGAAGAGACGAATCGCTGCTGCTGGTGGGCGGTGACAGCGGGGTGCAGCGCGTGTTGCTGGTCGGGCGCGGGGCCGCGCCGCTTACCCGCGCGGTGGCTCGGCGCGCGGCGGCCATTGCCGCGCGGCAGGCGACGAAGCTGGGCACCGGGGCGCTGCACCTGTGGCTCCCTGGCGGAGATGCTGCCAGTGTGGAAGGGCTCGTGATCGGCGCGGCGGCCGGCAGCTGGGGCTACCCCGATCTGCAGACGCAGCCACCCGAGAAGGATCGCCGCGCGCGCGTGCTGCAGATCAGCGTCGTGGCCCCCGAGAATGACGACACGCGTGCCGCGTTTGCCGCCGGAGTGGCCATTGCCGAAGGGCAGGCGATCGCCAAGCGCCTCGGGCAAATGCCGGGCAACTATTGCACGCCGGACACCTTCGTCGAGGTGGGGCAGGACATTGCCGCACGCCACGGGATGGCCATCACGGTGCTGGGGCGACAGGAGATGGCCGAACTGGGGATGGGCTCGTTCCTGTGCGTCGCGCAGGGCACCTCACAGGAGCCGCGTCTCGTTGCGCTCGAGTACCGCGGCGCTCCGGCCGATCAGCAGCCGGTGGTGTTGATCGGCAAGGGGCTCTGCTTCGATACCGGCGGGATTTCCATCAAGCCGGCACCCGAGATGGAGTGGATGAAGTTCGACATGGCGGGCGCTGGTGGCGTGATGGGAGCGATGGAGGCGATCGGTCGCCTGAAGCCCGCGATCAACGTGGTGGGCATCATCGGTTCCACCACCAACATGCCGAGTGGCGAGGCCGTGAAGCCCGGTGATGTGGTGCGTGCCTCGAACGGCAAGACGATCGAGATCATCAACACGGATGCAGAAGGCCGTCTGGTGCTGGCCGACCTGCTCGTCTTCGCGAAGCGCTACAACCCGGCGATCGCCATCGATGCCGCCACGCTCACGGGCGCGATCGTGATCGGGTTGGGGCACAGCGCCGTGGGCGTGTTCAGCACCGACCGGAAGGCGGCCGACGAAGTGCTCGCGGCCGGCGAGGCCGCTGGCGAACCGGGATGGCCGATGCCCATGTGGGACGAGTACCGGGAGCAGATCAAGAGCGATGTGGCCGACATGAAGAACACGGGCGGGCGTGCCGCGGGCAGCATTACCGCCGCCCTGTTCCTGCAGGAGTTCGTGGACGGCTTCCCGTTCGTTCACCTCGACGTGGCCGGCACGGCGTACTCGCAGAGCGACCTCGGCTGGATCCCGAAGGGACCGACCGGTACCCCCGTCGGCACGTTCGTGGAATTCGTTCGCGCACGCGCTCGTACGTGAAGGGCACGCGTTTCCTGTGGCTGCTGCTGTTGTCGGTGAGCGCGGTGTGCGCCACCGGCCTGTCGGCGCAGGTACGGCCGGATAGTGCAAAGCGCGGTGACACCGGGCGGGGCGCGGTGCCGGTTTCCCCACGCGACAGTGCCGTGGCCGACTCACTGGCCCGTCTGCGGGCACAGCAGCGGGCCGACAGCCTCGAACAATTGCGGGAAGCCGATACGGTGAAGGCACCCGTGGCGCGCTTCGAACGACCGCACTCCTTCGAGATCACCGAACGGTTGCGCTTCCGTGGCGACAGCCTCCTCAGCACGGGCGCCACCACGCTGGCCGATGTGCTCGACCGCATCCCCGGTGTGATCACCTACCGAAGCAGTTGGCTCGCGGGCATCCACACGGGCAGCTACAACGGCGATGCGTCTCGCATCCGCCTCTTTCTCGACGGTGTGGAGCTCGACGCCATCGAGCCGCGCAACGGACGCGCGATCGATTACACCGACGTGCAGCTCTGGTCCCTCGACGAGCTCGTGGTCGAGCGCGCCCCCGGTGAAGTGCGGGTATGGATGCGCACGCGAACGGTCACGAGCACCACGCCGGCCACGCGCGTCGACATCTTCACCGGTGATCTCAACACCAACGCCTTTCGCGGCTTCCTTGCCAAGCGGTGGCGCAATGGGTTCATGCTGCAGTTGGCCGGCCAGCAGATCGCCACGCAGTCCGGTCGTGTCTCGCCGTTCGGCGGCACCGAAGGGTCCACGCGTCTGCGCAGCGACGGCGAGATGCAAGCGTTCATGGGGCGCTTCGGCTGGTCGAGTGGCAAGCTGAGTGTGGACGCCTTCGCAAACACCGTGGGGCGCGAGCGCGATGCACACACCCCACGCACCGGCTTCGATGCATTGCCCGCGTTTAAGGGGCAACGTCGGCAGGCCTATCTGCGCCTCGGATATGGCGACACGAGTCGTGGCTTCTGGTCGCAGGCAATCGTGAGTGCACTGCGGACCCGCCAGGAGGGCACCGGCACCGCACCGCCACCGGTGGTGACCGAGGAGGGCGATACCGTGGTGGTCGAGCGCGACACGATCCGCTCGCAGACACAACACGTGGTGGCCGTGGGCTATCGGCGAGACCGTTGGTCGGTGTCGCTCACCGATCGTGCGCGCCCGGTCGAGGGCGCACTCCGGCACGCGCCGGTGCTGCGTGCAGCCGCCTCCTGGTGGCGCCTCGACGTCGGAGCCTGGGCGGAACGGAACGGTCGCGACTCGACCGACCGCACCGACGTTTTCGCGCGTGTGCGGCTCTTCCCGTGGCTCGCCGTGAGCGCCGGTCGCAGCAGCCGCACCCCCGACGATACCACCGGGCGCCCGGCTGCCAGCACGCTGCGGGCGGAGGCGGCGGTGCGCTGGAAGGAGTTGTGGATCGGCGGCGGTGTCCTGCGCGACGATGCGACGCTCTACGACAACCTCACGCTTATCGGGGCCCCGGCGTCGATCATTCCGGCCAACTCGGCGACGGGCGTGTTGCTCTCGGCGAACGGCCGCCTGTACAAGGACATCCGCCTCGATCTGCAGGCGGTCAGCTGGGATGCGGCGCAGTTCAATCGCGCCAAGACCCAGATGCGCGCAGAAGTGGCGCTAGTGACCGAGTGGCGCAAACGATTTCCGAAGGGGCAGTTCGGGTACAACCTGCGCCTGATCTACGATCGCCGGAGCGGTGTCCCGTTCTTCTACGGTCCCGACGAGGATCCGCTGAAGTGGACGACGGAGCCGGCGCAGGTGGTTACCGCCGTCATGGAGATCCGCATCCAACGCGGTACGCTGTTCTACCAGTACCGCAATCTGACCGGCGGCCAGTACGAACAGATTCGCGGCATCACCATGCCCCAGGCGGTGCAGATGTACGGCGTGCGATGGGAGTTCTTCAACTGACGCCGCTGGCACGGCCCCGCCCCGACTGCGTTATCATTCCGGGATGATTCGCTCCATGACCGGCTACGGACTGGCGGAAGGCACGGTGGGTAGCTCACGCGTCGTCGTCGACGTGCGCACCGTGAACCACCGGTTCTTCTCGCCCAGTATCAAGCTTCCCGGCGCCTTCGGCCGTTGGGAAACCGAAGTCCGCGAGGCCATGCGCGCCAAGGTGGCGCGCGGCCATGTGACGCTGTCGGCACGGACCGAGCGACTGGCGGACTCGCCCCTGTCGATCGACACGGCGCGCTTCGCGGCGGTGGCCGATCAGCTCAAGGATCTGGTGGAGCGGCATGGGCTGAGCGGGGGGGTCGACCTTGCCAGCGTGCTTCGTATGCCCGACGTGCTGACCGCCGTGCGCGACGAGGACGATACTGGCACGGTGGCCGAACTGTTGCTCATCGTGGACGCCGCGCTCGATGCGCTCCAGCGAGCGCGCTCGGAGGAGGGGGACCGCCTGGTTGCCGTCCTTCACCAACGTCTCGATCTGGTGGAGGCTGCCCTCGAGCGCATCGCGGCCAGGGCGCCCGAGCGGATCGTGGCCCACCGGGACCGCCTGCGCGAGTCCGTACGGGAACTGGCAGAGGGCGTGGCGGTCGACGAGGGCCGTCTGGCCCAGGAGATCGCCATCCTTGCCGATCGCATGGATGTGGCGGAGGAGTTGGATCGTTTCCGATCGCACCTCGTGGCATTCCGGGCCGCGTTGAACGACTCGGGCGGGGAACCGGTCGGCAAGCGACTGGGCTTCCTGCTGCAGGAGATGCTCCGGGAGACCAATACGACCGGAAGCAAGGCCGCCGACGCCCCGATCCTCCACGAGGTGGTGGGGCTGAAGGAAGAGCTGGAACGTATCCGGGAGCAGGTCGAGAACCTCGAGTGAGCGCTTTTCCGGTCATCCTGTCCGCTCCCTCCGGGGGTGGGAAAACCACGATTGCACGCCGCCTGCTGGAGCGGCGGGTCGATTTGGGTTATTCTGTGAGTTGTACCACGCGTGCCCCTCGCGACGGTGAGGTGGATGGGCGTGATTACCGGTTCCTCTCTCCCGAGGCGTTTCTGGCGGCGCGCGAGCGCGGCGAGTTCGCCGAGTGGGCCGAGGTGCACGGCAATTTCTACGGCACGTTGCGATCCGAGGTGGAGCGGGTACTCGCCACTGGTCGACACGTGCTGATGGACATCGACGTGCAGGGGGCTCGGCAGTTCCACGCCGCGTTTCCGGCCACGGTACTGGTCTTCGTTCTGCCACCATCCGGGGAGGTACTCAAGTCCCGGTTGTCGGCGCGCAAGAGCGAGGATCGCGAGCGGTTGCTCGTTCGTCTGCGCAACGCACGGGCCGAGTTGGGAGAAGTCGGGCGCTACCACTACGTGGTCGTCAACGACAATCTCGAACGGGCCGTCGACCAGGTGAGTGCCATCATCGATGCCGAGGGACTGCGCCATGATCGGGTGCATGCCCTCGAAGCGCAGGTCGAGGGGCTCATCGCGCAACTCGAGCAGGAAATTCACGACTTCAGCAAGGGCGACTGATGCAGGTATTCACTCCGACCGAAGTGGCCAAGCACGCGGCCAACAAGTATCTCAGCGTGCTCATCGCGGCCAAGTTCGCGCGTGTGCTGAACGAGTTCCCGCGCGATCGTTCGCTGCACGAGAAGAAGCTCACCACGCGTGCGCTCGAAGAGCTGACGCATGGTGAGATCGATTACAAGGTCGTGACGCGCCGCCGCTCGGCCTGAGGCGGACTGCTCTGCAGGACCTGGCGCCGCCCCCACTCCCCCCGGACCGCGCCGCGCCCGTGAT
>CAZNZG010000202.1:0-6415 GCA_964577455.1 uncultured Gemmatimonas sp.
TGGTCAAGCATACAGCGACGTCCGTCGTCACCATCGAGCGCTTCATCATCGAGCAGGAGCGCATGTTCCCCGAGGCCACCGGAGAGTTGTCCGGGATCCTCTACGACATGGCGCTCGCCGGCAAGATGATCGCCAACAAAGTGCGCAGCGCGGGGCTCGCCGATATTCTCGGCGCTACCAGCAGCGAGAACATTCAGGGCGAAGTGCAGCAGAAGCTCGACGTGATCGCCAACGAAATCATCGTCAAGGCGTTCGACCACGGCGGGCGGCTCTGCGCCATGGCGTCGGAAGAAGAACCCGACATCATTCAGATTCCCGAAGGGTTCCGCAACGGCAAGTACGTGCTGCTGTTCGACCCGCTCGACGGCTCCTCCAACATCGACGTCAACGTGCCCGTGGGCACGATCTTCTCGGTCTTCCGCAAGATCACGCGTGGCACCCGCGGCGAAATGGAAGATCTGTTGCAGCCCGGCCGTCGTCAGGTGGCTGCCGGCTACATCCTGTACGGCTCGAGCACGATGATGGTGTACACGACCGGCCAGGGCGCACACGGCTTCACGCTGGATCCTTCGATCGGCGAGTTCCTGTTGTCGCACCCCAACATCCGCATCCCCGAGCGCGCGCGGTATCTCTCCGTCAACGACGCGTACGAGCAGGATTGGCCCGAGCCCACGCGTGCGCTCATGCGCCGCTACCGTGGCATGGATGGCCAGAAGAAGGCGCTCAACGTGCGCTACGTGGGCTCGCTCGTGGCCGACTTCCATCGCAACCTGCTGGGCGGTGGCGTGTTCTGTTATCCCGCCAACGAAAAGGCGCCGCGTGGCAAGCTGCGTCTGCTGTACGAGGCCAATCCGCTGGCCTTCATTGCCGAGCAGGCGGGGGGGCTCGCGACCGACGGCTACGGCAGCATCCTCGATATCGAACCCACCGAGCTGCATCAGCGTACGCCGCTGTACATCGGCAGCAAGAATGAGGTGGAGCTGGTCAACGAGTTTCCGCTTCCCAAGTTCGTGGCGCCGGGGATCCCCGAGCGTCGCGGGGGCGTACGGCCCGCCCCGTCGCCCGTTCCGGCCACCTGATCGTCGGTCGTTCCGGAGCACCGGCACCAACGCTCCGGCCAGCACCCTTCGCCCGCCGCATCGGTCTCCGGTGCGGCGGGCGTGTGCGTTCCTCCGACAGGCGTCGGAGGACCAGACGGTGCGCACGTGATAGATTGCCGGCATGAGCGAGCGACTCTCCCCATCCGGCATTCCGATCCCCGCCGTGGTCCGTCCCGGCGACGTGGCCACCGACTACGTCCGCGATCTGGGCGATCCGGGACAGTTCCCCTTCACGCGCGGCGTGCAGCCCACCATGTACCGCGGCCGCCTCTGGACGATGCGCCAGTACGCCGGCTTCGGCACCGCGCAGGCCACGAACGAGCGCTTCAAGCTGCTCCTCGACGCCGGGCAGACGGGGCTCTCCGTCGCCTTCGATCTGCCCACGCAGATGGGGATCGACTCGAGCTCGCCGCGCGCCATGGGCGAAGTGGGACGCGTGGGCGTGGCGATCGATACCGTCGAAGACATGCACGTCCTGCTCGATGGTATTCCGCTCGACAAGGTCTCCACGAGCATGACGATCAATGCCACGGCGTCCACGCTGCTGGCCATGTACATCGTGGTAGCCGAGGAGCGCGGGATCGATCGCGCCAAGCTCTCGGGGACGGTGCAGAATGACATCCTCAAGGAGTACATCGCGCGCGGGACGTACATCTATCCGCCCGCTCCGTCACTCGCGCTCACTGCCGAGATGTTCCGCTTCTGCGCCGCGGAGGTGCCGCAGTGGAATCCCATTTCCATCAGCGGCTATCACATCCGCGAGGCGGGAGCGACAGCGGTGCAGGAGGTGGCGTTTACCTTCGCCGACGCGCTCGCCTACGTGCAGCAGGCGGTCGATGCCGGCCTCCCGGTCGACAGCTTCGCCCCACGGCTGTCGTTCTTCTTTGCCGCACACAACGACCTCTTCGAGGAGGTCGCCAAGTTCCGCGCGGCACGGCGACTCTGGGCGCGGCTCATGCGCGAGCGCTTCGGTGCGAATGATGCCAGCTGCCGCCTGCGCTTTCACACCCAGACTGGTGGCGTCACCCTGCAGGCGCAGCAGCCACTCAACAACATCGTGCGCGTGACCGTGCAGGCGCTGGCCGCCACGCTGGGCGGCACCCAGTCGCTGCACACCAACGGCTACGATGAAGCGCTCGCCCTCCCCACGGCCGACGCGGCCACGCTCGCGCTGCGCACGCAGCAGATCGTGGGGTACGAGTCGGGGATTGCGCAGACCGTCGACCCGCTCGCAGGCAGCTGGTACGTGGAACAGCTCACCGACAGCATCGAAGCCCGCGCGCTCGAACTGCTCGGCAAGGTCGACGAACTCGGCGGGGCGGCGGAGGCGATCCGTGCCGGTTTCTTCCAGGAAGAGATCGGTCGCAGCGCCTACGAGTACCAGCTCCGGGTGGAAGCCGGCGAGACGATTGTCGTGGGTGTCAACAAGTTCGGCGATGGCCAGGAATCGCCGATCATTCCGGCACCGGATTTCAGTGCGCTCGAAAAGGATCAGGTCGCGCGTCTGGCCAGCGTCCGTGCGGCACGAGACGGCGGGGCGGTGCAGGCGGCCCTCTCGCGGATCGCCGAGGTCGCCCCGCAGTACCTGCCCGCATCCAGTGGCCCACGTGCCGAGCTCATGCCGCTCGTCATCGAAGCCGTGCGCGCGCGTGCCTCCGTGGGTGAGATCGCCGACACCTTCGAGCAGGCGTGGGGGCGCTACCAACCGTCCATGTAAGGCCACGCTCCAGCGTGGCACCGCCTGCCGCGCGGGTGACGTACGAGGCGCGACGCGCCACGTTGCCCGCGATCGCTCCCCGTTGCCTCTACGTCAGACATCCGTGAGTCAGCCGCACGAACAGCCCGGGGTTGGAGAACCGCGTCCACTGCCCGTGGTCCGCGCGATGATCGACGCACTCGATCGCGACCTGCTGCAGATCCTTGCGAGGCGCATGGCCCTCGTGGCCGAGGTGGCCGCGTACAAGCGCAAACACGGTATTCGTATTCGTGATGCCCAGCGGGAGCAGGACGTGCTGCGTGACCGCCACGAGCGGGCGCTCGAACTCGGACTGCCGGCGGGAGAGATCGAATCGATCTTCCGTGTGCTGTTGCGCTCCAGTCGCGATCATCAGGCGGCGCTACGTGCCGAGGTGCCGGTCGACGACGCCGCACGTACCGTCGCCGTGATCGGCGGGCATGGCAAGATCGGTCGTCTGTTCGTTCGCCTCTTCGGCGATCTTGGCCACCGATTGTTGGTAGTGGATACCGATACGGCACTGCGGGGCGCCGAAGCCGCCGCTGCCGCCGATGTGGTCATCGTGAGCGTGCCAATCGATCGGACCGAAGAGGTGGTACGCGAGATCGGACCGTCCGTGCGGCCAGAGTCGCTGCTCATGGATGTCACCAGCATCAAGAGCGCTCCCATGGCCGCCATGCTGGACTGCACCGCCGCGAGTGTGGTGGGCACACACCCCATGTTCGGCCCCAACGTGCACACGCTGCAGGGGCAGCGGGTGGTGCTCTGTCGTGGACGCGGGGAGCAGTGGGCGGATTGGGTACGCCAGGCGTTCACCGCTCGTGGGCTAGTCGTCACGGAAACGACGGCCGAGCAGCACGACCGGGCCATGGCGGTCGTACAGGTGCTCACGCACTTCCAGACGCAGGTGCAGGGGCTCACACTGGCACGTCTCGGCATTCCGCTGTCGGAGACCATGCCGTTTACCTCGCCGGCCTATCTGTTGGAGCTGTACGTGGCCGCCCGGCACTTCGCCCAGGACCCGGCGCTTTATGGCCCCATCGAGATGCGCAACCCGCAAAGCGGTGAGGTAACGGCCGCGTTCGGCAGGTCGGTGCAGGAACTCGCACAGGTGATTGCCGAAGGGGATCAGCCCGCCTTCACCCGGCTCTTCGAAGAGGTTCGTGCGTTCTTCGGCGACTTTACCGCCGAAGCGCTGGTACAGTCCAGCTTTCTCATCGACCGCATCGTGGAGCGGAGCTGACCGGTGTGGCCAGGCTGCCGGCCCGGTGGGATCCTTTCGTCTCGCCGGTGGGTTCAATGCGCATGACGTCGTTACCCCGCCGAGGCTCGCCGTACAACCCACTCACCTGGTTTCGTCGGGTGGAAGACGCCGTGTTCGCACTGGCGGCCGAAGTCGAGTATCGCCTCAAGCTGGCACCGCGGGGGACCAAGATCGTCCCCAGTGATTTTGATCGGCGCATGATTCGAATGTTCCTGGTGGTCATGCCCATGCTGGTCGGATCGCTGTTGATCGACGATCGACAGTTCCGCACACGCCTGCTCACGCTGGCCTTTGCCGTGGTGCTGTTTGCCGTGGCGCTGATCTTCGTGCTCGACGCACGCTCCAGCAACTACACCGGGCGCGGGAGGCCTCTGCCGCCGCCCACACCGCGCAAGGCGCCGCCCAAGCCCTCGCAGCCGCACTGGACACAGCGCAAGCCGTAGTTTCCCCCTCACCTCGCCTGTCACCATGACTTCCATGCGTGTTCTGCGTTCCGCCACGTTCCTCGCCGCCTGCACGGCGCTCACGGCGTTGCTCAACACCGCCGCCACCTGGGGCGCCCCCGCCGACCTGGTCGCGAAGCTTCAGGGGAAGGACGGCCGTAAGGTCACGGGCAGCGCCACCGCGGTTCCCTCCGCCGACGGAACCTCGACGGTTGTCTCGGTGAGCGTCGAGGGAGACACGCCAGGCGCTACGCGACCATGGCATGTGCACGCGGGAAGCTGTGCAAAGAGTGGTGGCGTCGTGGGGGGAGCGCGACCGTATACCCCCATGGTCATCGACATGCAGGGACGCGGGAGTGCCAAGGCCACGGTCCCGGTCCTGCTGGCCGACACCGCCACGTACTACGTGAATGTGCACGATGCCGCCGCCGCGATGGGCATCATCGTCGCCTGCGGAGACTTGCAGAAGCGATAAGGCATCGTCGACGGATCGTGGCCGAACGAAACCGTACACACGCAGAAAGGCCCGGGCCTCCCTACGGAGACCCGGGCCTTTCTGCAGCCTTGCGCTACGACGGCTTACGGGCAGCCGGGAGCGCGCAGGGCGGGCGCCAGCGTGCTGCGCGCGAGGCACTCCGACTGCGGCACCGGCATCACGCGCGCACGGAAGTGCGTGGGGATGTCGAGCGGCAGCGTGAGGAGGCGATTCCACCGGCGTACGTCGAACCAGCGGTGACCTTCCCACAGCAGCGAGTAGCGCTTCTCGTAGAGCAGTGCATCGATCGCAGCGTCACGGCTGGCGAACGAGGCGATCGGCGCCAGCAGACCGGCCGTGGTACGGATGTAGTTGATATCCGTCAGTGCCGCCGTGAGGTTGTCGAGGCCGATGTTCGCTTCGGCCCGCAGGAGAATGAGCTCCTCATTGCGGATGATCGGCAGCGGCGTGGTCTGCTCGGGATAGAGCGTGAAGCCGACGTCCGTGGGGATGCCGACCACGATGCCGCCAGGCGCATTGCGCGTGGCAATGCTCCGGATCTTCGTGACGAAGCGATTGTCCCGCGTGCCGTTGGCCTGCAGCTGGGCGTCGTTGCGAATGCTCGGATGTGCCAGCTGGTCAGGCGTGACGGGGATGGAGAGCGTGTTGAGCGCATCGCCAGCCGCCGTGCTGAACGTGTGATAGATGCCGCGACGCAGATCCGCGCCCGCCGCCGAGTTGAGGAACGACTCGTTGAGTGCCGTCAGCGCGGCGTTGTAGCACGTGGCGCCGCAGCCCAGCGTTCCGCGGTACACGTGCACACGCGCCGCGATACCACGGTTGAACTGGCGGAAGTTCGCCGGGGTGTTGAAGCCGGCAAAACCCGGCGGCAGGGTGAACGGGAACGGCGTCGCGCCGGCTGCCGACAGCTGGGTGGCCGCCGAATCGAGGATCCCGCTGATGAAGCGGTATGCCGAGTCACGGGACACGAACGGCTGCGGCTGATTGGTCTGCACGTCGATGACCGTGGGCATGCCCAACGTGTCGCGCGTGGCAATCACGTAGAACATGTCGAGGGCACGCATCGTGTTCGCGAACCCACGCACCGCATTTTTCTCGGCGTCGCTCAGGAAGGCGGCATTCCCCGCCGTGCGAACGAGTTCAATGGCGTTGCGGGCGTTGCGGAAGCGGGGATCCCACTGCCCGTTCGTGAACCCCGTGTTGTCGAGCGGAAACGCACCGAGGAAGAGCGTCGTGTTACGCGGCTCGGAGCTGGTGTACAGGAAGCTCTCGCGCCCGAAGATCCCCGTGTTCGAGATCAGTCCGGTCAGGCCGCCACGCTGCTCGGCGAGAATGCCCGACGCGAGGTTCTGCAGCAGCGGGCGATCGACCGGCTGG
>CAZNZG010000203.1:0-6368 GCA_964577455.1 uncultured Gemmatimonas sp.
GGAGGCGGTGCGCGCGAGTGGGTACGGTACGCGTACCATTTTCTCCAGTACCGGTGGTGCTCTCTACGGGGACTTCGATCCGCCGCCCAGCACCGAGTCATTCGCCAAGGACCCGGAAGCCCCCTACGGCATCGCCAAGCTCTCGGTCGAGTACTACCTCGCCTACTACGGGCGCGTGCACGGGCTCGATACGGTGGCCCTGCGCTATGGCAACGTGTATGGACCGCGGCAGGATCCGCACGGCGAGGCGGGGGTGGTGGCAATCTTCTGCAACCGGTTGCTCGACGGGCGGGCCCTCACGGTGTTCGGCAACGGCGAGCAGACTCGCGATTACGTGTATGCCGGTGATGTGGCCGGCGCCAACTTCGCCGCGGCGACCTGCACCTTGCCGGCGCGTGGCCGCCTCGATGCTCGCGCCTTCAACATCGGAACGGGCATCGAGACGAGTGTGAACACGCTCGCTGAAACGTTGCGGCAGGTGTCCGGTGCGACCGCGCCGATCGACTACGCCCCGGCCCGGGCGGGCGAACTCGCCCGCTCGGCGCTGCAGACCGACAAGGCCCGCGCGGTGCTCGGGTGGGCACCGCAGGTGTCGCTCGCGGACGGACTGCGCAACACCTACCGATTCTTCGCCGATCGTCGCGCACGCCTCGCCGCGGAGGCCTCGGCGTGAGCGGCGTGGCGGCACTTTTCCTTCTGCAGTTGTCCACACAAGGCGGGTCGGCCACGCCCCGGTCAATCGTCGAGCTGATCGTCAGCAGTGATCCGGTCACCAAAGCCGTCCTCGGCCTCCTGATCGTGCTGTCTCTGTTGTCGTGGGCGATCATGTTCTCCAAGTGGCGCACCTTCAGTGCGGTCGAATCGAGCGGCGCGAGCTTCGTGGCGGAGTTCGAACGGGCGCGCGGGATCGACGACGCGATGCTCATGGCACAGCGCGCGAAGCCCAGCCCCTTCACCGCGGTGTTTTCGCGCGCGGTGCAGTTCCTCAACGACACGAAGCCCGCGCTGGGCGCCACTCCCGAGCGCACGGCACGTCTCTCCGGATCGCAGGTGGAAGCGCTGCGACTGGTGCTCGATTCGCAGTCCGGGCGTGAGCGCGAGGCGCTGGGGCGCTTCATCCCGTGGCTCGCGACGGTCGGCAGTGTCAGTCCGCTGATCGGACTCTTCGGCACGGTGCTCGGAGTGATCGAAGCGTTCGAAGGGATCGCGACGAAGGGGTCAGGGAACATCGGAGCGGTGGCACCGGGTATTGCCACCGCACTGATTGCCACGGCGGCCGCGCTGGCGGTCGCGATTCCCGCCGCCTTCGCGTACAACGTGTTTGCCGCACGCCTCAATCGGTTCGACAATGAGCTCGAAGGCTTCGGGTCCGAACTCGTGGCGTTGATGGTCCGCGAAGGGCGGATCTGATCGTGCGTCGCGGACGGCGAGGCGAGCGCATGGGCGTGAACGGCGAGATCAACGTGGTCTCGCTGATCGACGTCATGATGCTGCTCATGATCATCTTCATGATCACGGCGCCCATGATGCAGGGCGGGGTGGACATCGCGTTGCCGTCGGCCGAGGTGAAGCCGCTCGAGCCCAAGAACGGACTGGTCGTGACCGTGAACCGCGACGGGCAGATCTTCGTCGACGATACCGCGCTCACGTTCGATGAGTTTGCCGGCAGCATCAAGGCGCTTTCCGATCGCAAGGGCGGCGGTGGGGTCTTCCTGCGTGCGGATCAGGGCGTGGAGTACGGCGTGGTGGTCCGACTCGTGGCGGCGATGAAGGCCCGGGGGATCACCGAGGTCGGACTGGTGGCGGAACCCGAGGACGCGCGCTGAGATGGCGGTACCACGCCCGACGCCCATGACCGGAGCCCGTGCCCCGCGACGGAGCGGCGCGCCGCTCGGGAGCGGTATAGTGGCATCGGTGGGTGTCCACGGCGCCTTGCTGGCCCTTGTGCTCTGGGTCGGCAATCAGCCCGAGGAAGCGAGGCCGCCGGTGTATCGGGTGGAACTGGTGGGGCAGGCGGGGGTGCGGCAGGCCGGGGTCGAGAAGCCCACCGAAGAGGCGGCGCCATCCACGGATCCAGTGGCCGGTGCCGAACGTGTGGCCGAGGAGAAGACCGTGCCCACGGAAACGAAGGCCAAGAAGGTCATGCCGTCGCCCAAGGCCACGCCATCGACCGACCGCAGCAAGAAGGGCGGGGCGAAGGCCGAGGCCAAGCCGGATGCGAGAAAGTCGACGGCGGCGCCGAAGTCGGGGGCGGGGGCAACGGGGAGCAAGGGCGCCGATGTGGCCAACGTGCGCACGGACGGGATCGCCTTCCCTTTTCCCGGGTACCTGTCCAACATCGTTCGGCAAATCGCGCTCAACTGGTCGCCGCGGCGTACCTCGGCCGCCCTCGTCACCGAGCTCAAGTTCATGATCCGTCGCGATGGCTCCGTCGCGGGGATCGAAGTGGTGAAGCGCTCCGGCGACCGGCTGTATGACCTCGATGCCATGGGGGCAATCGAGGCGGTCGGATCGTCGCGCAGCTTCGGGGCGTTGCCAAGCGGGTGGTCGGATGACGTGCTGGTCGTGTATTTCACCTTCGATTATGCGCTGCGGCCAAAGTGAACCCGGCGCCAAGTCTCTTTCTTCCTCCCGGTTGATGGCCCGTTTCGCCTCGCTCCGTCGTATTCCGGTCGCCTGTGGGGTGGCTGCCGCGTTGGCCGCATGCGCCCTGTCGGCGGCACCGGTGCTTCCCGCGCAGCCCACGCGCGGTGTCAGTCTCGGGCTACAATACCGCCCCGGCGAAAAGAGTACCCTGATCGTGCTGCCCATCCGCGGGACCGCGGGTGACTCGCTCACCACCATGCTGAGTCGCGATTTCGACTACAGCGACCGGTTCACGGTGGTGGGGTCGTCGGCGGCACCGGCGGTGACAGGGGCCATCAACTGGGCGCTGTTCAGCAAGCTCGGGGTGGATGGCATCGTGCAGGGCACGGTGCTCCCCTCCGGATGGCTGCGGGTGGTGCTGCACGACGTGGGGCTCAAGAGCATCCGCAATCAGAAGGATTTCCCGCTGCCGGCGCCCGCGCTCTCGGCCTCCTGGCGCCTTGCGGTGCACGGCGTGGCCGATGTGGTCGAGGAGTGGATTACCGGGCAGCGAGGGATCGCGCAGACGCGCATCGCCTTCACTCGCGGCGGGCGGGTCTGGACGGTGGACAGCGACGGGGCCGGGGTGACCCCGGTCACGCCGAATGGGATGTCGCCCCAGTGGCTCCCCAGCGGACGCGGCATCGTGTACAGCGTGCTGGACGGCGTGCGCAATCCGATCATGTTCACCGACCTGGCGACGGGCGCTCAGCGCACCGTGGCCAGCGCCAGGGGCATCGAGCATACCACGCCGGCGGTGTCTCCCGATGGGCGTACCGTGGTGTATGCGCGCGGCTCGGAGAACGGCACCGATCTGTATGCCCAGCCGATCGAGGGCGGGGAGGCGCGCCGCATCACGGTGGGGCGCGGCCGGGCCAGCGCTCAGCCGTCCTTTGCCCCCGATGGGCAACGGTTGGTGTTCATGTCGGACCGCTCGGGGCACCCCGAGGTTTATATTAGCGATCTGGATGGTACCAACGTGGAACTGCTCACGGCCGCGGCGTTCGGCGATCGTGACTATCGCGCGGGGCCGGATTGGTCGCCGGACGGTCGTCTGGTGGCCTTTCAGTCACGCAATGGTGGGACCTTCCAGATCATGACCATCAACCTGCGCGATCAGTCGGTGCGACAGGTGACCAACGATGGCCGCAACGACGACCCGTCCTGGGCGCCGGACTCGCGGCATCTCGTGCTCACCTCCAATCGCAGCGGCGTGCGCCAGTTGTGGGTCGTGGACATCGAGACCGGTCGTGCGCGACAGCTCACGCGCGGTCCCGAGACGCGACTGGCCGCGTGGTCCCCGCGGCTGCTCGCGCAGTAACCTGCTGTTGCTTCATCACCTTCTCCTCCACTCCCGCTCCGGAGCGTTTCGACATGATGCGTAGCTCTCGTGTGATGATGGTCCTGGTGTCCACGTCGCTGGTCCTCGGCGCCTGCAAGAAGAAGCCGGCTCCGGCGCCCACGCCCGCGCCGAACACGCCGGCCGAGCGCGCGCCCGAGCGGACGACCCCGCCCGCGCCCGTCGACACCATGGCCGCCTACAACGAGAAGGTCGCGGCCGCCCGCCTGCGCCTGCTCGAGACCATCTACTTCGAGTACGATGCCGACGAGCTGCGCGACGAGGCACGTGCCTCGCTCGATGCGAAGATCGCGATCCTGAATGCCAATCCGTCGCTGCGCATCCGCGTGGCGGGGCACTGCGACGAGCGCGGCAGCGATGAGTACAACATCGCCCTCGGTCGCCGCCGGGCCGAAGCGGCCAAGCGCTATCTGACCGATCGCGGGATCGATGCGGCGCGCATCGAGACGTCGTCGTTCGGCCGCGAGCGTCCCGCGGTGCAGGGATCGACCGAGGAAGCGTGGTCCAAGAACCGTCGCGACGAGTTCGAGATCACGGCCGGCGGCGAGAACCTGAAGCCCGCCAGCTGACCCGCATCGCCACACCCGGAGACCTGTCATGCCCCAGAGCTTTCACCGCCGAGTGTGGCGCCTGATTCCCCTCGTGGCCCTCGTGGCCACGGGGGGCTGTTTTGCAACGCGTGGCGACGTGCGCATCGTGCAGGGGGACATCGCGGCGCTGCGCACGGAATTGCTGAAGAATCAGCAGGACCAGAAGGACGCCCTCCTGCAGACGCAGCGCATGATTCAGCTGGCCAGCGATTCGCTGGCGCGGGTGAGCGCGCGGACCGTTGGCGTGCAGGGTGATGTGCGTGAGGGGATGCGGGCGGTGCGTGAGCAGTTGCTGCAGGTGCAGACGTTGCTCGGGCAGAGTCAGGCCACGATTGCCCGCCTGCGCGCGGAGATGGAGGCGCGCAACGCCATGCCAGCGGCACCGGCGCCTTCGGAGCCGCAGCCGAGCGCCCCCTCGCGCGGAGGGCGTGCGGCGCCGACACCCCCGGCGGCGGCCGACACGACGACGGTACTTCCCGGCCCCAATCAGCTGTACACCACCGGACGTGATCAGCTGCTGCGTGGCGCCACGGCCACGGCGCGCACCACGTTCCAGGAACTCATCACGAATTATCCGCAGTCCGACTACGCCTCCGATGCGCAGTTCTGGATTGCCGAATCGCTGGCCAAGGAGAACAACGTGCCGGCCGCCGATGCGGCATACGCCGCAGTGGTGAGCGCGTATCCCACGTCATCCAAGGCCCCCACGGCCCTCTACAAGCGCGCCCAGTTGGTCCTCAAGCAGGGCATCACGGCCCAGGCGCGTCAGCTGTTCGAGCAGGTGGTCGCGCGCTACCCGCGCAGCGATGAAGCCGAGCTGGCAGCGGAAACGCTGAAGACGCTCCGTTGATCCTGCCGTACTTTACCGGAACTTCGTCGCATGGCTGGTAGCAACCCCGCGGAAATGCCGTTCCTCGAGCATCTCGAGGAGCTCCGCTGGCGTCTTTTCAGGGTCGCGCTCGCGCTGGCCGTAGGGATCGGACTGTCGTTTGCGTTGATCTTCAGCAAGCAGATCGACGTGGTGGCACTGCTTTCCGAACCGATCCAGCCGTACCTCAAGGGACCGCTGATCGTGACGCACCCTGGCGATCTCTTCGACATCGCCATGGATGCCGCCATCACGCTCGGGCTCATTTTTGCCTCCCCGGTGATCGCGTGGCAGATCTGGGGGTTCCTGTCTCCGGCGCTCTATTCGCACGAGAAGAAGGTTGTGATCCCGGCGCTCGTGGGCGCCGCGCTGCTCTTTCTGATGGGTATGGCACTCGCGTTCGAGTACGTGGTGCCGGTTACGCTCGCGTTCTTCATGAACTTTCAGAGCGACGTGGTACAGGTGATGCCGACGGTCGACAAGTACGTGGGCTTCATCATGTCCATGTGCCTCGCCTTCGGGGCGGTGTTCGAACTCCCGGTGGTGATTGCCCTGCTCTCGGCCCTTGGCATCGTACAGCCGGCCTATCTGGCCAAGTTCCGTCGTCATGCCGCTGTCGGGTGCCTCATTGCCGCGGCGATCATCACGCCCGGGAGCGATCCCACGTCGCTCCTGCTGCTCACCATCCCCCTGTACGCGCTGTACGAGGTGTCGATCACGGTGTCGAGGCTGATCGCCCGCCGGCGCGAGCGGAGCCTCTCCGCGTGACAGGCCGCACTGCCGGGTGCCGCTGGTGGCGCGCCGGGCTGGCGGTGCTCGCAGGGCTCGTGATGGGGAGCACCGCACAGGCCCAGCCGCGCCAGGCGCGTCCCCAGCCGCCCGCGCGCCCCGGCCAGCCAGGAGCCCCCAAGCGTGGTGAGCAGGA
>CAZNZG010000204.1:0-6320 GCA_964577455.1 uncultured Gemmatimonas sp.
CACGCAGGACGTGGTGAAGATCGCCAAGGCGGGTATCGAGCAGGGCACGCGCAACCGCGACCGTGTGGTCATCATCGATACCGCGGGTCGTCTGCAGATCGACGCCGACATGATGGACGAGCTCAAGCGGCTCAAGGCGGCGATCAAGCCCGACGAAATCCTCTTCGTGGCCGACGGCATGACCGGTCAGGAAGCGGTCAAGATCGCGCAGGGCTTCAACGAGGCGCTCGATGTGACGGGCGTGATTCTCACGAAGCTCGACGGTGACGCGCGCGGCGGTGCGGCGCTCTCGATCTACGGCGTGCTCAAGAAGCCGATCAAGTACATCGGTGTGGGTGAGAAGCCCGATGCGCTCGAGGAGTTCCACCCCGAGCGCATGGCGGGGCGCATCCTGCAGATGGGCGACATCGTCTCGCTCGTGGAGAAGGCGCAGGAAGCGTTCGACGAGACCGAGGCCAAGAAGCTCGAGAAGAAGGTCCGCAAGGAGGGAATGGACCTCGAGGACTTCCTCGCGGCCATGCGTCAGATGCAGAAGCTCGGTCCCTTCGAGAACCTCCTCAAGCTGCTGCCGGGTGTGAACCCGAAGATGCTGAAGGACGTGAAGATGGACCCCAAGCGCATGAAGCACATCGAAGCGATCGTGCTGTCCATGACGCCGCAGGAGCGCAAGAAGCCGGAGATCATCAACGGGTCACGCCGTGCGCGCATCGCCAAGGGATGCGGCCGGCCGGTCAACGAGGTGAACCGGCTGCTCGATCAGTTCCGCGAGATGCAGAAGATGATGAAGAAGATGGGCGGCATGCAGGGCGGAGGCAAAGGCGGGATGCCACGCCTCCCGTTCGGTGGCGGTGGGATGTTCGGCATGCGCTGAGGGCAGCGAAACGGCCCGTGCCGACTCGTCAACCAAAACGCGAACCCGGCACCCGTAACTGATCAGTTATGGGTGCCGGGTTCGCGTTTTGGGTATCGGGCTGCTCCGTCTTCAGCCTTCGGCCGGTACCACCGTCTCCAAGCCCGGCCACGCGGCCAGATTGTAGACCACGAGTGTACGGAGGTAATGCCGACCATGATCGCCATGGGCGGCCAGCACCGCTTCCGCACCCTGCTTTACCGCATCGCCGTTGGCGTACGGGACCTCGAGATCTTCAGGGATCACGCCGTTCTCATGCTTCACGCCTGCGGCGTCGAGAAAGGTGACCTGGTACTGCGGCTCGAGATCCACGTAGAGCAGCTGCAGCAGTTCCAGTTCGTCCTGCGGCGTGAGCGCACCGAGGCGGAGCACCTCTTTGCCCACCTTGTCCGCCGGCCACGACACCAGCGTGGCCGCACGGAATCCGCCGCCCTTGGCAGCAATACGGTTGGCATAGAGCGCCTTGGCGCCCTTGTGCTTGGCGAGTGCCTGAAGCACCAGCCATTGCCGGCGCTCCAGGGGGAGTGACTTGAAGGGAGAAAGAATCTTGGCCATGCCGAAAAGTTAATGGATTACGGCTTCGGCGTGTTGGCGCCTGCCACGGCCATGCGGTCCATCACGCGCTTGGCAATCTGGTCGGCCAGTTCATCGCCAGCCAGCACGGGCTGGGCGAAGCGACCCATGACTGGTGGCGGGCCGGCCGGCACCCCCGACTGACGGCGCTGCGCCAGTCCATCGGCCGCTTCCTGGCAATCCACACCCGTGGCGATTTCTCTGAGCAACCCTTCGTGGATGTCATAAACGAGTCCGTGCAGCAGCGGGCGCTTGCCCTTGGCCCACGCGTTCTGAATGATCGGCGTTTCCGAGAGATGATAGAGCTGCTCGAGTACGTTGAGCTCCACCACCCGATCGAAACGGGCCTGTTCATCCTCGATCTGCATGAGTTCGGGCTTGTTCCACCGCACCACGTTGCGGATGGGCTGCAACCACAGATCCACGAGGCCATAGGAGGCATTGCCCATCGCCGCCTTCACGCCGCCGCAGTTGTAATGCCCCGTCACGATCACATGCTTCACATCCAGCACCTCGACGGCATACTGCAGAACACTCATCGCGTTGAGGTCACTGGGCAGTACCACATTGGCAATGTTGCGATGCACGAACAGTTCACCGGGCTCGGTGCCGGTCACGATGGTTGACGGCACCCGGCTGTCTGAGCACCCGATATAGAGAAACAGCGGCTCCTGTTTGTTGGCGCGCTTCTCGAAATAATCCGGATCGGCCGCCTTCATGGCGGCCGCCCACTCCTGATTGTGCTGGATGATCTTGCGGAAGTTTTCCATGAGGCGAGTCCGGTCAGTGGGCGGTGGTGACGTCGGTCTCGGGGATCCCCACGAGGCGATAGTCGATATTGCGGGTGCGGGCGGTTTCGCGGAACGACAACAGCACTTCGAGGGCGTCATAGTCGAACCGGGCCGTCTTGCGGCCATCGATCTCCACACGCGTGTTCGGCGGCAGGGCATCCAGCGTCTGTGCGAGATTGGCCTTGCTGAGGAACGTCACCTGGTCCGGCAGCACGTATCGATTGAGGATGGCCCCCGGCGGGCTCACTTTCGTGAGCGCAGGACGGCGCATGTGCTCGGCAATGATGAACGCGATGCCGACCACGAGCCCCACCCCGATGCCCCGCAGCAGATCGGTGAAGAGGATCGCCACGATCGTGATGGCGAATGGTATGAAGTGCGACCACCCGAGGTGCCAGGCACTCTTCCATAGCGCAGGCGTGGTGAGCTTGAAGCCGGTAACCAGCAGGATGGCAGCGAGGGCGGAGAGCGGAATGCGGTTGAGAAGCGGCGCCAGCGCCAGCACGGCTACCACCAGCCACGCCCCATGCACGATGGCGGACAGCCTCGACCGCGCACCGGCGTCCACATTGGCCGAGCTACGCACGATCACGCCGGTCACCGGCAGACCACCGAAGAATCCGGAGAGCACGTTGCCGAGCCCTTGCGCGAACAGTTCGCGATTGGCCGGCGCGTCACGCTTCTCCGGATCGAGCTTGTTGGTGGCCTCGAGGCTGAGCAGTGACTCGAGGCTCGCCACGATGCCGAGGGTGGCGGCCAGCATCCATACCTGCTGGTCACCGAGGGCGCTCCAGTCGGGACGCGCAAGCTGCGACAGTACACCGTCCACGCCGGTCGTGGGCAACGACACCAGATGCGTGCCACGAATGGCGAACGACGGCTCGAGCGCGATGAGCAGTTCGTTGAGGCCAACGCCAACCAACACTGCTGCCAGCGGTGCAGGGAATAACTTCACCTTGGCCAACGGCGTCTTGGGCCAGAGCACCATGAGCACAACACCGAATACAGCCACCGCGATGGCTCCGGGCTGCATCTCCGTCAACGCGCTGCCGATTGCGCCGAAGGTGTTCTCGCCGCTGGCTCCCACGAATGCCAAGTCGCCTTCGTAATCGGCGTCGTAGCCCACGGCGTGCGGAATCTGCTTGAGAATCAGCGTGAGGCCGATCGCCGCCAGCATCCCCTTGATGACCGAGGAGGGGAAGTAGTAGCCGATCACGCCGGCCCGAGCCACGCCCAGGATGATCTGCAGCGCACCGGCCAGAATCACCGCTGGCAGAAATCGGGGAAAGCCGCCGACCTGAGCGATCCCCGCGAGGACGATCGCGGTGAGGCCGGCGGCCGGACCGCTGACCATGAGGTGAGAGCCGGATGCCGCCCCCACGACAAGCCCGCCCACGACGCCGGCAATGACCCCCGACAACAATGGGGCGCCTGAGGCGAGTGCCACCCCCAGGCAGAGCGGGAGCGCCACGAGGAACACTACCACGGACGCCGGGATGTCGTCGCGCCATGAGGCAAGGAGCGACGACGGGGGCCTGTCGCCGAGGACAGGGGCAGTCGATGAGGTCATGCGGCTGGGCTGGCGGGACCGAGGCATCGTCACGGCGAGACGCCGTGCGCCTGCGTCGGAGGGGAGTGGGGACCACCGTGGCAGACCGGTCCATTGGCTTGACCAAAGTGATATATAGAGCCTAACGAACGGTCCGGAGCCGTGCCAACTTCGGGCACGAATTCTGGGTCAGGCGACGGGCTGCGGTCGCCTGCATTATTCGGACAGTCGGTTCCCACCCTCCTCCGGACCTTGAGACGCCCCATGGGTCGCTTACGCCTCGCCGCCGTCCGTGCGCTCCCCGCGCTGCTCCTCACCGTCGTGAGCTGTGCCCAAGCACCCGCGCATGACGTGGTCATCCGCGGCGGCACGATCTACGATGGCTCAGGCAACGCGCCCATCACCGGCGACCTCGCGATCGATGGCGATTCGATCGTGGCAGTGGGAACGGTACCGGGGCGTGGCCGGGTTGAGGTCGACGCGACCGGCATGGCCGTTTCACCCGGCTTCATCAACATGCTGAGCTGGGCCACGGAAACCCTGATCGAGGACGGCAAATCGCAGGGGGACATCCGTCAGGGTGTCACGCTCGAAGTGATGGGCGAGGGCACGTCGATGGGTCCGCTCTCCGACACGCTGCGCGCCGAGATGCTTGCCGATCAGGGTGACATCAAGTTCCCCATTACCTGGCGGACGCTGCGCGGCTATCAGGATTCGCTCGTCGCCAAGGGCATCAGCACCAACATCGCCTCCTTCGTCGGGGCCACGACGGTGCGGATCAACCACGTGGGGTGGGATGATCGCGAACCCACCCCCGCCGAGCTCGAGGCCATGCAGGCGGACGTGCGCCGTGCCATGGAAGAAGGCGCGCTCGGCGTGGGGTCGTCGCTCATCTATGCGCCGGCATTCTACGCGAAGACGCCGGAACTGGTCGCCCTCATGAAGGCCGCCGCGCCCTACGGCGGCATGTACATCTCGCACATGCGCAGCGAGGGGGTGAAGCTCGAGGAGGCGGTCGACGAACTGATCACGATCGCCCGCGAGTCGGGCGCACGCGCCGAGATCTATCACCTCAAGGCGGCCGGTGAGGCCAACTGGCCCAAGATGGCGCGCGTTCTCGCCCGTATCGATTCGGCCCGCGCCGCGGGGCTCGAGATCACCGCCGACATCTACCCATACACCGCTGGCGCGACGGGACTGGATGCCGCGATGCCGCCCTGGGTACAAGAGGGAGGCTACGCCGCGTGGGCCAAGCGCCTGCAGGATCCTGCGATCCGAAAGAAGGTGGCCGAGGAAATGCGCACGCCGACCGACAAGTGGGAGAGTCTCCTGCTCGCGGCCGGTTCGCCGGAGCGCGTGGTGCTGGCGGGCTTCAAGGCCGACTCCCTCAAGCAGTACACCGGCAAGACGCTCGCGGACGTGGCGAAGCTTCGCGGCACGTCGCCCGAGGAAGCCGCCATGGATCTGGTGGTCCGCGACGGCACGCGCGTGGGCACCATCTACTTCATCATCGACGAAGACAACATCGTGGCGCAGCTGAAGAAGCCGTGGGTCAGTGTGGGCTCCGACGCGGGCTCCATGGCGCCCGAGGGGAACTTCATCAAGAGCAACACGCACCCGCGGGCGTACGGGACCTTCGCGCGCATCCTCGGTCGCTACGTACGCGATCAGAAGGTGCTCACACTGCAGGAGGCCGTGCGCCGCATGACGTCGCTGCCGGCCACCAACCTCCGCATCACGCGACGTGGGGCGCTCAAGCCGGGGTACTTCGCCGACGTGGTGCTCTTCGATCCGGCAACCGTGCGTGACAATGCCACCTTCGAGCAGCCGCACCAGTACGCGACCGGCGTGCGCGACGTGTTCGTGAACGGGGTGCAGGTCCTCAAGGATGGCGAGCATACTGGCGCCACGCCTGGGCGCGTGGTGCTGGGCCCGGGCGCAAAGCGATGACCTCCCGTCGGCGGTTCCTCGAACAGGGGACGCTGGCGCTGGCCGCGAGTCCCTTCGTGGCCGGCTGGGCCCCGGCGATCCACGTGCCGGGCCGTCAGGCGCACGATCTCGTGATTCGCGGCGGCACGGTGTTCGACGGCACCGGTGGCGACGGGCGTGTGCTGGACGTGGCGTTCCGGCAGGGGCGGGTGAGCGCCATGGCGGTTCGCATCGCCGTGCGCGGTGCGCAGGAGATCGACGCGAGGGGGCTGGTGGTATCGCCGGGGTTCGTGGATATCCATTCCCACGGCGACGGAAACCTGCGCGAGGACCCGCGCGCCGAGTCGGTGATTCGGCAGGGGATTACGACCATCGTGGTGGGCGCCGATGGTGGCTCTCGCTTCACCGGGGCGTCCGACGCGTCGTTTGCGGCGTGGGAGCAAGGGCTCACCGCGGTCAGCCCCGCGGTCAACGTGGCCTCGATGGTGGGGTTGGGCTCGGTGCGCGCCGCCGTCGTGGGGGAGGAGGACCGCAGAGCGACCACCGATGAACTGGCGCGCATGGTGGG
>CAZNZG010000205.1:0-2403 GCA_964577455.1 uncultured Gemmatimonas sp.
CGCCGGCGGCGTGATCGGTGGCTTCGGGTGGAACCCGAGCACCAATGCGATCGTGCAGAACACCGCCACCGACCTCATGGGCTACTGCAGCAACACCTGGATCAGCGACTACACCTGGACCGCGGTGATGAATTACCGCAGCACCGCCGGCTTTACCGCCCCTGCTCAGGGGGCCGTGAAGGGCGACGGCCTGCTCGTGTGGGGGCGCGTGGTGAACGGGGACATCCAGTTGGAGCCGTCGTTCCGCGTGACGGCGCCGGTCACCCCGGCACCGCGCAGTGCCACGCACCGCGTGGAGCTGCTGGGCGAAGGGGGCACGTCGATCGCCGAGCTGCCGCTCGAGGCCAGCATCGTGGACCACGCGCCCGCCGGGCGTGAGGAGCGCCAGTTCGCCGTGGTGCTGCCGTGGAGCGCCACGCTCGAGCAGCAGCTCGAGGCGGTGCGCGTGCGCGACGTGCGCGTGCCCACGCGCATGGCAGTGCAGCGCAGCGCCGCCGCCCGCCTCGTGGGCGCACGGGCACAGGCCGACGACCCCACGGCCACGCTGGACCGTACCGCCCGCAGTGTGCGCGTGGGCTGGCAGAACGACCGCTACCGCATGGCCATGGTGCGCGACGCGAACACCGGCGAACTCATGGGCTTCGTGCGGCGCACGGGCGGAGCGGTCGCCACCGGCGGCAGGAACGTCGAGGTGGTGTTTTCGGATGGGGTGAGGAGCGTGATCCGGCGGTAAAGCGGTCGGGACAGGGGCGGGCGGCGGGCGCTTCGCGCGAACGGCGCAGAAACGGGAGCGGGTCACTGCGGGAGCCACACTACGGGAGCGCCAACATCGGGAGCCCTGCCTGCGAGCATTCGCGGGTAGGGCTCCCGCGTGTTCCGCTCCCGCAGTGACCCGCTCCCGTCGTTGCGCCTTTCCTGAGCCCCACCCGTTAAATTGCCCGTGCGCCGCTCCGGCGCCCCAACCGTTTGCCCCATCTCCCCATGGCTTCGTTCGACGTCATCGTCCTCGGCGGCGGCCCCGCCGGTTACGTGTGTGCCATTCGTTGCGCCCAGCTGGGCATGCAAGTCGCCGTCATCGAGCGCGAAGCGCTGGGTGGCACCTGCGTGCTCTGGGGGTGCATCCCCGCCAAGTCGCTCCTCGAAAGCGCCGGCCTCGCGCAGAAGATCGGCAAGGCCGCCGAACATGGCATCACCATCGACGGCGTCACGCTCGACTTCGGCCCGGCCATGAAGCGCTCGCGCTCCGTGAGCCAGCAGAACTCCAAGGGCGTGGAATTCCTGTTCAAGAAGCACAAGGTGCAGTGGATCCGCGGCGAGGGCGTGATCGAGAAGGGCAAGAAGGTCACCGTGACCGGTGCCGACGGCAAGAAGGAAACGCACGACGCGAAGAAGGCCGTGGTGATCGCTACCGGCTCGCGCGTGAAGGGACTGCCGCAGATCGGCCTCGCGCTCGACAACAACGTAGTGCTCTCCAGCGACGACGTGCTCGTCGCCGAAAAGGCGCCCGCCACGATGGCCGTCATCGGCGCCGGGGCGGTGGGCTGTGAGTTCGCCGACGTGTTCGCGAGCTTCGGCACCAAGGTGTCGCTCGTGGAAGTGGCGCCGAACATCCTGCCCCTCGAAGACGCCGACTGCAGCGCCGAGTTGTCGCGCGCCTTCAAGAAGCGCAAGATCGACGTCATCACCGGTGCGAAGATCAGCAACGTGAAGGTCACCAAGACCGGCGCCAGCATGACCGTGGAAGCGCAGGGCGCCACGCAGCAGATCGAAGTGGAGAAGGTGCTCGTGGCCGCCGGCCGCGCGCCCAACGTGGAGAAGATCGGGCTCGAAACCGTGGGGATCGCCAAGAGCGAGCGCGGCTTCGTGAAGATCAACGAGAAGTTCGAAACCAACGTGCCGGGCTACTACGCCATCGGCGACGTGGCCGGCAACCAGATGCTCGCGCACAAGGGCTCGCGCGAGGGGCACGTGCTCGCCGATCTCCTCGGCGGCCAGCATGCGCACCTGGTGAACTACAAGAACATCCCGAGCTGCACCTACTGCCACCCCGAAGTGGCGAGCGTTGGCCTCACCGAGGCGGCGTGCAAGGAGCAGAAGCTCGACTACAAGGTGGGCAAGTTCCCCTTCAGCGCCAACGGCCGCGCCCGCACCAGCGGCGAGACCGACGGCTTCGTGAAGATCATCCGCGACGCCAAGTACGGCGAGATCCTCGGCGCGCACATCGTGGGCGCGCATGCCACCGAAATGATCCACGAGCTCGTGGTGGCGCGCGAGAACGAATTCACCGTCGAAGAGATCGACCTCGCGGTGCATGCGCACCCCACGCTGAGTGAAGCGATCGGCGAAGCCGTGCTGGACTCGATGGGGAAGATGCTGCACGCGTGAGGTCGTTGACTGAACACT
>CAZNZG010000205.1:2413-6314 GCA_964577455.1 uncultured Gemmatimonas sp.
AGATGCCCGTGAACGGCGGGGAGTTTTCAGTCGCCAGTGAAAGTGGTCAGTCATCAGTCCCGAAGGCCGCTCCACAGCGCGATATTTCGGCGTGCACCTCTACACCCTCTCCCTCGGCCTCACTCCGTACGACGACGCGTGGGCGCTGCAGAAGCGCGCCGCGGCGGCGCGCATTTCCGGTGCGTTGCCGGAGGATCTGCTGATCCTCGTGCAGCACCCACCGGTGGTCACGCTGGGGCGCAGCACCAAGCCCGGCCATCTGCTGGCGAGCCCCGAGTATCTCGAAAGCCGGGGCATTCAGGTGCGCGACGTGGAGCGTGGCGGCGACGTGACCATTCACGAGCCCGGGCAGCTCGTGGCGTATCCCATCATCGACCTCAAGCGCCACAAGAAAGACCTGCACTGGTACCTGCGGCAGATCGAGGAAGTGATCATCCGAGCGCTCGCCACCTTCGGGCTCGAGTGCTGCCGGGTGGAGGGGCTCACCGGCGTGTGGCGGCAGCGGCCGGACGGCACGCGCGTGAAGCTCGCCAGCATTGGTGTGCACGCCCGCGACTGGGTCACGTGGCACGGCGTGGCACTCAACGTGGAGAACGACCTCTCCACCTTCGATCACACCGTGCCGTGCGGCATTGACGGGGTGACGATGAGCACGGTGGTACGGGAGTGTGCGCTGGCGGGGCTATCGGCGCCGTCGTTCGAGCAGGTGCAGATGGCCGTCACGCAGAATGCCGCCAACGTGTTTGGGCTCGGTGCCGAGCTGCTACCGACCGTTTACTTCGACAGCGTGGTGGTGCCGGCTGCGCCCTGAGGAGCGCCATAGAGTGAGCATCAACGCGAACGCGCCCCGCTGTGTCAGCGGGGCGCGTTCGTATTGGTCCTGCTCGTGAATCAGCTTAAGCCTTGGGGCCAGCGGCGGCGGAATCACCTTTTGCTGTGCTGTCGGTCGGTGCCGTCGGGGCAGGCGCTCCCGGTGTTTGCAATGCACCCTTGTTGAGGCCTTCAGCATTGGGATCGACCGGGGCGTCGAGCGGTGAGGGAAGCTTGAGCTCCTTCATCCCTTCTTCGACGTAGAATCGCCACCCCCACCCCAGGACCTTACCGTCCTGAAGGACCACCGGCGTCTCCTTCGCCTGCTCAACTGGTTCAGCGACATTCCCAGGGAGCTCGCGGTAGAACAGCACTTCATACTGCTTCCCAGCGATCAGGTAGGTATTGCGGCGGAAGCCGCTTTCGAGTCGGAGGGTATCTGCAAACTGGGCGGTCAGGGGTCCTGTGCCGATCGCCTCGAGCAGGCTCGCCTTGGATGCGCCGGCTTCAATGGGTTCGAGTTTGTCGGCACCGACGTCACTGCTTGAATCAGCGCACGCCAGCATCGCGAACGCAATCGTGGCGGTAAATAGCGTGTATGTCTTCTTGACGAGGCGAGATGGCATATGTGTTCGAATTCGGGTGACACGAGGAGCGCGACTGTCTACGCTCACATAAAGGTAGTCGAATTGAGCTTCGATCAGCCCACTTCGAAAAAGAACGGCCCCGCCATTTCTGGCGGGGCCGTCTTTACTCTACCGCCCTAATTCCAGAAGGGATTAGGGGAAGGTGCGCGGCAGGGTGCTCACAGCGCGGCCAGCGTTGTTACGCGTGGCAACGGCGATGAACGTACCCGTCGGCTGCGTCGTGATCGCCGTGCCGGCGGTCAGCGACGTCGAGCTGTTGGTGCGCTGGCGGAGCACGTACGTCCAGACGCGCTGGCCGCCGTTGTCCGCGATGTACACGCCGCAGCCAGCCTGCGTGGCGAGCGTGCAAGGCGTCGCGTTCGCCGCAACCGAGCCGATGAACTCGTAACGGCCACCAGCCAGGAGCTGGTAGAAGTCGATACGATCGAACGGCGAGTTGATCAGGTTCGTCGAGGCGACAACCTGCGCCTTGAGGCCGTTGTTCGGCGCGTTGAACGCCTCAGCCGTCGGAGCGACGTAGAAGCGGGTCACGAGCGGAGCCTTGGTCGCCCACGCCACGTTGTCCGAGTTCACGTTCGGGCTGAGGAGCGCGACGTAGAACGGATTCGAGGCGAGGTTACCGACGTTGGTCGTCACGAAGCCGACCGAGTCCGGACGAGCCGAGGTCGAGCCAGTGAAGGACGAGTCAGCGGCGACGCGCTCGAGGTTCGTGTAGAACTGGTTGCCGCTGGTGAACGGCGTGCCAGTGGTCGTGTTGCCGTTGCTGCCGATCGTCGCGTCGAAGCGAGCGTACGTCTGCGTCGCGGGGAAGATCAGCGTGTCAGCCTGCGTGTTGATCGTGCTGTCGCCGTAGATCACGCGGAAGCTGTTGAACCACGATTCAACCGTTTCCGTGAAGTTCGGCGTGAACGTGTTCGCAGCGGCGGTCACAACCGACGGGAGGCCCATACCAGTGATGGTCGGGATTTCCGTGGCCGCGTTGTAGACGAGCGCACGGCGGCGAAGCACGGTCGAGCGGTTACCGGCACGGTCCGTCGCGCGGATCGCGTAGCTGTAGTAACCGTTCGGGCCCTGCAGCGACGACAGGATCGTGTTCGTGATCGGGTCGACGAGGCGGTAGCCCTGAGCGTCAACCGTGGCGGAGATCGTCCACGCACCGAACGCGCAGTTCGGGGCATCGATGAAGTTGGAGCCGGCCGAGGCCGACGCCGTCACGACGCAGATGCTGCCCGCATTGGCCTGGTTGGCGAACGACAGGTTGTGGTCGATAGCCGACGTCGCGAGACCCGAGCGCTCATCGAGCGTGCGGGCAGCGTACAGCGACGTGCCGCCGGCAAGGGCGCCGTAGGTGGTCACGACAGCCGAGTCAGCAAGCGTGCCCGAGGCAACCCACTCGAGGAGCGGGGCCTGGGTGTCGACGCCGAACGGACCGATCGCCGAGGAATTCGACGAGTTGCCGAGACGGTCAGCGCCGGTGGCGCGAGCCGTGTACGGGCCACGCGTCGTGGTGCCGGCGATGAGACCACCCGTGAAGTCCGTCTGGCACTGGCCGATGTCGGCGCCAGTGTTCGTCGTGAACGACGTCCACGTGGTCACGCCGCAGCCCTGGAAGGCGTACGTGATCGTGGTGTTCGCGGCCGCGCCGATGCCCGTGGCTTCCGTCATCGTCGCCGTGGCGAAGTTGTAGGTCCCGTTCACCCAGCCGAGCTCGCCGTTGGCCGGCGCGGTGAGGGTATACGTGACCGTCGGGCCAGCGTAGTCGGCGCGGATCGTGGCCGGGAGGGCCACAGCCGGCGTGCTGCTGGACGTCGTCGCGAACGTCATGGGCAGCGTGACGCTGTTCTGCGCGTTGTCGATCACGCCCGAGACGGCCGGAGCGAGCGACGTGTAGGTGCTGCCGTTGCAGTTGAACGTCGTGCCGGCAGCCGTCGTGCCCTGACCGCCGTACGTGATCGTCCACGGGCGCGCATCCGTGCCGGTGACGAAGGTGTACGAAGCGCAAGCCGCCGACGAGGTGGCGCGAGCGATCGTGCGGCCAGCCGTGTAGATGACCGGGACGATCGTCGTCGTGCCCTGACCTTCAGCGTTCGGGCCGCCGAACCACGTGAGGTTCGTGGACGTGTTCACCAGCGAGCGCGTCGGAGCAACGTGACGGGCCGCGAAGTTGTCCGCGTTGTTGAAGTTCAGGATCGCGAGGCTGTTGTTGGCCTGCGACGCCGCTTCCGTCGAGATCTGCGCAACGATGTTCTTCTGGCCGTTCGTGTAGCGAACGGTCGCGTCCGACCAATCAGCGGCGACCGTGAAGTCGGCCGTGTTGATGAACATGTTGATCGAGCCCGAGGCAGCGCCAGCCGTGCCGAACGTCTGCTCAGCGGCCGGGGCCAGCGGGCAGCTGCCGCCCCCCGGGCACACGAAGAGGCACACCGAACGCACCACGTTGTGGT
>CAZNZG010000206.1:0-6311 GCA_964577455.1 uncultured Gemmatimonas sp.
CATCAAGTGGATCATGCTCGTGGGTATGCTGGCGTGGGGGCTTCGCTACTTCGCGTTCGGGTACGGCACCGGCAACGGCACGCCGGTCATGCCGCTGGTGTACGCGGGCATCCTGCTGCACGGGATCTGCTACGACTTCTTCTTCGTGGCCGGCCAGATCTACACCGACGAACGCGCGGGCCCGAAGATCCGCGCGGCCGCGCAGGGCTTCCTCAACCTCGTCACGAATGGCGTGGGCTATTTCGTGGGGGCGTCGGTGTCCGGGAGTGTGGTGAACCGCTACGCCACGACCACGGCCGCGGGCGCTCCGTCGCACGACTGGTTGCAGATCTGGCAGACCGCGGCGATCGGCGCACTGGTGGTGTTCGCGGTGTTCTTCTTCCTCTTCCGTCCGTCGGCGACCTCGAACAGCGCGGGCACCACCGCGTCGGCACACTGACGGTGCCGGGCTCCGTGCTGGTCGAAGCGTGCTGCGACTCCGTGTACACGGCGTGCGCGGCGCAGGATGCCGGCGCGGGCCGGATCGAGCTGTGCGGCCCGGGGGACGGGGGCACCACACCATCCCTCGGGCTCATCGCCCGCTGCCGCGATCTGGTCCGTGTGCCGTTGCACGTGATGATCCGGCCGCACAGCCGTGACTTCGTGTATCACGACGACGAACTCGACGTGATGGCCAACGACATCGTCACCGCCAAGACCCTTGGCGCGGATGGCGTGGTGCTCGGACCCCTGCAGCGGGACAACACCGTGCACCTGCAGCAGCTCACGATGCTCGCGGAAATCGCCCGCCCCATGCGCGTGGTGTTTCACCGGGCCTTCGACCGTACACCGGACGCCCTGTCGGCGCTGCACCTGCTGCTGCTCGCCGGCGTGGATGTGGTGCTCACCAGCGGCCAGTCGGCCACCGCGCTCGAGGGCGCCGACACGTTGCGTGCGCTGCAAGAGCGCGGCGGTGATCGCATCACCGTGCTTGCCGGTGGCTCGGTGCGCGGCAGCAACGTTCGGGAACTGGTGCAGCGGTCCGGCGTGCGCCAGGTGCACTCGCGCGCCACCGATCCCGGCATCCTGCGTGATGTGGTGCTGGCGTTGAACGCCCAGTAGCAGGCTCGCGCGCCGAACAGCGCTGCCGCCTTACCGAACTTCCACCACAGCTGCACATGCATCGGTCGTCCACTCACTCGCTACTCCGTTCACTGCTTCCCGCCGCGGCAGCCATCGTGCTCACGGCCCCTGCGCTGCAGGCACAGCAGCCCGGCGACGCCGCATCCAACGCACGCTATGCCGTGATTCCCCGCCCCGCCGTGCTCACGCCGGCGAGCGGGCAGTACCGGATCACGGCGGCCACGGTCGTGCGCACGTCGCCGGAGTTCCGGCGGGTGGCCCGTCGTTTCGTACGCGACCTCAGCGGCGCCACGGGCTTCGATCTCGCGATCGCGCCCCTCGGCGCGGGCGCGCGGGGCATTACGCTGCGCAAGGTGGCGGGCCTTCCGCTCGAGGGCTACCGGCTCGACGTAACGGCACAGGGCATCACGGTGCAGGCCAGCGATTCCGCCGGCGCGTTCTATGCGCTCGAAACGGTGAAGCAATTGCTCCCGGCCGCGATCTATCGCGAGGCGGAGATTCGCGGCGTGCCGTGGGCCGTGCCGGCCGTGCACATCGAAGACGCGCCGCGTTTCCCGTGGCGCGGGTCGCACATGGATGTGGGACGCCACTTCCAGCCCAAGGAGTTCGTCAAGAAGTACATCGACCTGCTCGCACGGCACAAGCTGAACCGCTTCCACTGGCACCTCACCGAAGACCAGGGGTGGCGTTTGCAGATCCGGAAGTATCCGCGGCTCACCGAGGTGGGCTCGTGCCGCGAGTCCACGCTGGTGGGGTCGCACACCGACGATCCGGCCAAGCAGGTGTTCGACGGCCGCAAGCACTGCGGCTCCTACACGCAGGACGACGTGCGCGAGATCGTGGCTTATGCCGCCGAGCGCATGGTGACGGTGGTCCCGGAGATCGAGATGCCGGGGCACGCGCAGGCCGCCGTGTACGCCTATCCGTTCCTCGCCAGCACGAAGGACTCCATTCCCGGGCTGCGCCGGATCTGGGGCGTGAGCCCGTACATCATCAATCCGTCCGACAGCAGCGTGGCGTTCATGCAGGATGTGCTGACGGAGGTGATGGAGCTGTTCCCCTCGCCGTGGATCCACATCGGCGGTGACGAAGCGGTGAAGGATCAGTGGAAGGCCAATCCGGACATTCAGGCACGCATCAAGTCGCTCGGTCTCAAGGACGAGCACGAGATGCAGAGCTGGTTCATCCGGCAGATGGACACGTTCCTCACCAAGCGTGGCCGCCGCCTGATCGGCTGGGACGAGATCCTCGAAGGCGGACTCGCCGAGAATGCGACAGTGATGAGCTGGCGCGGTATGGCCGGTGGGATCGCGGCGGCCAAGGAAGGGCACGATGTGGTGATGGCACCCGGCAGCCACACCTACTTCGATCATTACCAGTCGCAGGACAAGGCCAGCGAACCCCTCGCGATCGGTGGCTTCACCAATGTCGAGCGGGTCTACGGCTTCGAACCGGTGCCGCCGGAGCTCACGCCGCAGCAGGCGAAGCACATTCTCGGCGCGCAGTCACAGCTGTGGACGGAGTACATCCCCAATCCGCGCCACCTCGAGTACATGGCCTTCCCGCGACTCGTGGCGCTGAGCGAGGCGGTGTGGAGCGGCAAGGATCGCCGTGACTTCGCGAACTTCATGCAGCGCCTGCCGGTGCACCTGCAGCGCCTCGATGCGCTGGATGTGAATTACCGGAGACTGGATACGGTGAAGGTCGTGCCGTAAGAACCCGCAACCTGCCACCCAAACGCAAAACCCGGAACTGATCAGTTCCGGGTTTTGCGTTTGGGTCATGAGTTACGGGTTCGGTCAGCCCCTTACGGCTTCCACGTACCCTGGCCGACCTGCGGCACGAACTTGTCGACGCCGTTCTCCTTGTACTCGAGCGTCTTGCCCAGCTCGGCGCTCTTGTAGGCGTGCATGAGGATGCGCACCACATCGAGACCGTCGTGCCACGTGAGCAGCGGCTTCTCCTTGCCGAGGAAGGCGCGCACGAAGTGGTTGTCTTCGGCTTCGTAGCCGTAGGCGATCGCTTCGTTCACCACCACCGGCATCTGGCCCTGTTCGGCCATCTGCTTCTCCACGATGTCCTCGCCGGTCTTGCCCTTTACGGCGCGCGAGAAGAACAGGTCGAGCCCCGACTCGAGCGTGTTCCACTTCATCGAGTACTCGGGACCGAGCAGCTCGGCGCTGAGTCGCAGACCGGGGCCCACGAAGCTCCAGGAGGTGGTGGCTTCACCGATGGCGATACGCCCTTCCGGCGTCTCGAACTCGATGTTCACGCTCGCGAAGTCTTCCGACGGAGCCTTGAGGAAATCCACCTTCATGTCGCGCTTGAGCTGCGCCGCGTACTCCTTGCGCGTCCACTTGAGTGACGCGATGTGGCCGGTCACACGCTTGACCTTGAGGTCGGAGAGCGGCTTGCCGGGCTCGGAGAGCAGCTGGCGCACGACGAGCGCCGAGTGGCACATCATGTCGTTGAGGACGCCGCCGCCCTGCTGGATGCCGTTCCAGAACCACGGGCCGTGCGGGCCGCTGTGCTCTTCGGCGGCGCGCGCAAGGTACGGACGGCCAGTGGTCGCCGCGCCGCGCTTCCAGATCAGGTTGTGGCCCACGGCCACCTGCGGCGAGAAGAACTGGTTCTCGAGATAGCCGTGCATGATGCCGGCCTTCTCGACGAGCTTGAGAATGTGCTTGGCCTCGGCCACGGTGCGACCGAGCGGCTTCTCACACGCGATGCCCTTGAGTGTCCCCTTGCCCGACGTGACCGCGTCGCAGATCTCTTCGACGTTCTCGATGCGGGCGTGATTGGGACCGTTCAGCCAGATCGCGTCGATCGCCGGATCGGCGACCATGTCGGTGATGGACTTGTAGGCCTTGGCCGCGCCCACATCGAGATCGCGCGCATACTTGGCCGCCGAAGCCGCATTCTTCGCGTTGGGGCTCCACACACCGAGCACGTCGGCGTCACGCACGTAGCGGAAGCCCTGCATGTGGAAGCGCGCGTTGAAGCCGGATCCGATGAAGCCGATACCGAGACGATTGGATGACATTCGTTCGTGGTGGTTCGGGGAGTTGGCGTTACTGAAAACGGAGACGTCCACACGAAATTACCATGTGGAGCGGAGCGACGTACAGGGCGTGCGCCCTCAGCCGGTGGCGCGCTCGCGGTCGCGCAGAATGCGGCGGAGGATCTTCCCCGAGGGGGACTTGGGGATGGCGTCGACGAACTCCACCTGCCGCACCTTCTTGTACGGCGAGACGCGCTCGGCCACCCACGCCATGACCTGCTCGGCGTCGATCTCCCCGCGCTTCACCACGAACGCCTTCGGGATCTCACCGGCATCGGCATCGGGAACCGGGATGACCGCCACATCGGCGATGAGCGGATTGGCGAGCAGGACGGCCTCGAGTTCTGCCGGGGCCACCTGCAGCCCCTTGTACTTGATGAGCTCCTTGACGCGGTCCACGATGCGGAACCAGCCGTCGGCGTCGACAGTGGCCACGTCGCCGGTCTTGAACCAGCCGTCATCGGTCAGGCAGGCGGCCGTGGCTTCGGGCTTGTTGAAGTAGCCCTTCATGACCTGCGGCCCGTGGATCCACAGCTCACCGCGCTCACCCACCGGCACGTCTTCGCCGGTGTCGACATCGACGATACGGCACGTGGTATTGGCGAGACAGGGGCCCACCATCCCGGCGTCCACCTTCACGCTTTCGAAGGGGTGGAAGTGGGTCACCGGGCTCGTCTCGGTGAGCCCATATCCCTGCCTGACGACACAGCCCAGTCGCGCCGCGCAGGCATCGGCCAGCTCGGCGCTGAGTGGCGCGGCGCCGCTCATGATGGTGCGCAGGCTCGACACGTCGAAGTTCGACACGAGCGGATGCTTGGCGAGCGCCAGGATGATCGGCGGAACGAGATTGGCATACGTCACGCGGTACGTCTGGATGGCACCGAGGAACTGCTCGAGGTCGAAGCGTGGCATCGACACGATCGTGGCCCCCTGCCGGAGCGCGCCGCCGAGTACCACCACCATGCCGTAAATGTGAAAGAAGGGCAGCACCCCCATGAGCACATCGTCGGGCACGATGGACATGCCGGCCGATTCACACTGCAGCAGGTTGGCGACGATGTTGCGGTGCGTGAGCATGACGCCCTTGGGAATGCCCGACGTCCCGCTCGAATAGGGGAGCGCGCACACGTCCTGCGCCGGGTCTATGTCCACCGCCGGTGGGGCATCGCCATGGGTGAAGAGCGACGCGTAGCTGGTGGCGCCGTCGGCGTTGCCGAAGACGACGATCTCGCGGACAGTACTCGCGAGACGCGTGGCCGCCGAGCACTTCTCGAGGAGGTCGGGGATGGTCACGATCATCACCGCTTCGCTGTCCGCGAACTGCGCACCGATCTCCTCGGCGGTCGCGATCGGATTGACCGTGGAGCAGACCGCGCCGAGGAGCGTGACGGCGTAGAAGACCACGGCGAAGTCGGGCAGGTTGGGGCTCACCAATCCCACCACGTCGCCCTTGCAGATCCCATGCGCGTGCAGACCGGCGGCGACCTGCCGGATGGCGCGATCGAGTTCGCCGTAGGTGAGTTGCCGCTTCGTGGCCGCGCAGATGATGGCGGGCTTGTCCGGATGCTGCGCCGCGCGGTGCATCACGAACGGCATGAGCGGTGTGCTTGGAATGTCGAGGTCGGCGTAGGGGCTACGCACCACATGGGACGGCGTCATTGTGCGGCTCCGGCGGGAGGGAGGGCGGAGTGATGGTGCCGGCGACTGACGTCCGGCGGTGGCCCAATGTTCAGCTGGGGCAAGGGAGGGGCAAGGCCCGCGATTCGGGAATCACCACAGTCCCGCCTTCCCCCGCACGCTTTCGATCAGCGCCCGGGGATCGTAGCCCACCCCCTGCCTGAAGACCCACTGCACGGTGCGCACGTCGGCGATGTTGACGGCGGGGTTGCCATCGAGGACGACGAGATCGGCGAGCTTGCCGGTTTCGAGCGAGCCCGTGAGTGCGCCGCGCCCCAGGTACTGTGCGCCGTTGAGCGTGGCCATGCGGATCGCTTCGAGCGGCGTGAAGCCGGCTTCCACCAGCAGTTCGAGCGCGCGCTGGTTGCTGAAGCCGGGCACGAGGCCACCGCCGCCGGTGGGGTCGGTCCCCACGATGAGCGTCCCCCCCGCCTTCACGAACGCGCGCTCG
>CAZNZG010000207.1:0-6273 GCA_964577455.1 uncultured Gemmatimonas sp.
CCCGCACCTGTAACACCACGCACTCGCGTTCGCCCATGCCGGGCTCCGTACTCTTCCGCGAGGAGAGCGAGAGCGTGAGGACGCCGTCGGTCTTGCTTCGCATGGCGTATTCGGCGTTGGACACGAGGTTGAGCAACAGCTGCTGCAACTGCGTGGGGTCACCCATCAGCAGGTGCGACACCTCGGCGCCCTCGATCTCGAGCTGCACCGTGCGTGGGACCATGCGCCGCAACAGCGGCAACAGGTCGAGCAGCAGCCGCGACAGGTTCACGTACTCGCGCGTCGGCGTGGAGCGACGCGAGAAGGTGAGGATCTGCCGCACGATGTCGCGCGCGCGATCGGAGGCGTCGAGGATCGCGCCGAGGTTGTCGTCGTTGCTCCGGCCGCGCTTGAGGGCGGTGCGGGCCAGCTCCGCGTTGCCGCGGATCACGCCCAGCAGGTTGTTGAAGTCGTGCGCCACACCGCCGGCCAGTGTGCCCAGCGACTCGAGCTTCTGCGCCTCGCGCACCTGCGCCTGAAACCAGGCACGCTCGGCTTCCGCCTTGCGCACGTCGGTCAGGTCGCGCACGACCACATGCTGCAGTACGCGGTCGGCCGACGGAACATCGGTGATGGTGTACTCCACCGGCACCGTGTGGTCACCCCTGGTGAGCGTGATCTCCGTGGGGGAACCGGCACTGGCCACCCTGCTGCCGTCACCGAGCAGCTCCTGCATGGTGCGCCCCACCAGCGCGTCGGGAGCGGTCACTCCCAGAACGCGCGCCACCACCTCGTTGGCCGCCTGCACCCGCCCACCTTCCAGCAGCAGGTGACCGTCAAGCGCCTGCTCGAAGATCGCGCGGAACCGCCCCTCGCTGTCGCGCGCGCGACGCTCACTCTGCAGCAACTGCTCACCGCTTTCGCGGATCGTCCGCACGCGCCAACGGTAGGCAATCGTGAGCAGCAGCACCCCCCACAGCACGTAGATCACCCGCGCCGGCCACGTGCGCCAGTTGGGGGTGAGGACGGAGAAGCTGCGGGTGATGGGGCCATACTCACGCCCCGCCCAGTCGTACGCCCACACCGACAGCTCGTAGCTGCCAGGGGCGAGATCGTGGTAATACCGATTGGGCACATCGAGCCACTGGCCCTCCTCGGGATCGTTCTGTACGTCGGCGCGCCACGCCGGCCACTCTGCCTTGCCCGAGAGACGCACGCGGAAACGCGTGAGCTCTTCGCGATGGAAGGTCAGCAGGATCGGCTCGACATGGAGGTCGTTCTCATCCGGGCCAAGCACGTCTCCCGGCCCCACGACCCGCCCCCGCGTCTCCGACAGCAGGCGCACCGTAAGCCGGGCTGGCGGGAGCTGCGTGGCGCGCGACAGGTCGACCAGCCCCAGCCCGAACGTCGTTCCCGCCCATACCATGTCGAGAGTGCCACTGAGCCCGATCGCCGACACCGTGCTCGCCGGCAACCCGTCGGCATCGGACACCTGCGTGGAGACGCGCCATTTCTCCGGCTCTTGCGCCGACAGGTCGAACACCGACAATCCCGCAAAGGTCGACGCGATGAGACGTCCATCGGGGAGACAAGCGAGATCCGTCACGCCAAGGTTGTTGAGCTGACGATGCAGTTGAGGCGGCAGCGGCTGCCACGCCCCTCCATCGATCGCGCGCCACGCAATGCCCAGATCGGTGTCGTACGCTACCACGCGCGTCTGCGCCGGTGTGACGCTCACGCAGAGCCGACGGACGATGCCGTTCCCCACGCCCGCCATGTTGGTGGTGGGCAATGCTTCACTGGCAACGGTGGCGCCGGGCGTGCCTCGCACCACATGCACCCGGTGCATGCCGCCGGCGAAGAGCACCGGTGTCCCATTCAGCGTGCCGGAGGTCGCACTGCCAACGGCCCCCGCGATTTGCGGATACAGGGCGACCCACCCCGACCCGCTCCACAGGCGCAGCCCCCCGGAGGTAGCCGCCACGAGCGCATCCCGTCCATCCGGGAGTCGCAGGCGGGCGACCTGGCTCACCCGGGCTCCCGCGAGTCCGGCGTCCACGCGTTCGAAGCTGCTGCCACGCAGTCGCCAGACCGCACTGTCGGCAACGGCGGTCATCATCGACAGCGCCGGTTCGGCTGGCATCGCGGATATCGTCGGTGACGGCGGCGCCCACGACAGACGGCGCAGCTGGTAGACCCCCTGCCCACGGCCGTCACCGATCGGCAGACGGCGACGCACGCCGGTGGCCGACACGTGCACGACCCCGAGCTCGGGGGCCCCCGCCCACACCTCGTCGCGACCGTTCGCCCCGCGCTCGGCGTAGACGGCGGTGATCGGCGGGGCGGCGGCATCGTCAGTGACAGACAGGCTGCCCGCTACCCCCTGCGAAAGACGCACCAGATAGCCGCTGCGCGCGGAGGCATACACCGCGGTGGCTCCCCCGTGGCCAATGACCGACTTGAGGAGCGTGATACTGCCATGGCGATCGGTGATCGTGGTGGGCACGATCTGCCACACGCCGGCACGCAGCCGATGCACCTCACCCGTCGCCGTTCCCACCCACAGTTCATCACGTCCGTCGCCGGTCGACACCATCTCCAGGCGAATGGCATTGCGCGGTGCACCGGGCACGCGAACGAACCGATCGCCCCCCGCCTGGCGTTGCAGCGCGAACACGCCGTCGGATCCGGCCACGTACAGACGCGCGTTGCGGTCATTGGGCGTGGCCAACGGGAACTGGGCATCGGCCAGCGCCAGCCCCTCCGCCGCGGTGAACAGCGACCAGGTACCGCGGTGCAACCGCGCCACGCCACCGAGCGAACTCGCGGCCCACAGCTCAGGCTCGCCGTCGGGCGCCGTGGTCGTAGCGAGCATCATCCCCAGCGGGTTCATGCCGGTAGGCAGCTCGAGCGGCACGAACGTGCGGCCGTCGAACCACGATACCCCACGCGCCGTGCCGGCCACCACCCGGAGCGTACCGTCGATCGCGCGGGATTCGACCAGGCTGAACACCACGCCACCACGCAAGCCGTCGTCCTCGCGGAAGGTGCGCCATGCGCCACCGCGCGGGCGCCGGAGCGCGCTCCGGCGTGTCCCCACCCATCGGCTCCCGTCGCTGGCGATCAGCAGCGACCGCACCTGCTGGGTCTCCACCTCGCGCGGCAGCATTTCGCGCCGCCACTGACCGCCCGCATACGAGTAGAGGCCGTCGTCGGCACCGATCCATGGAACGCCGGAGCCGTCGAGCGCCATCGCGTACACCGTGGCGCCCCGCAATCCGGTCACGGGATCAAAGCGGCGTTCCGCCAGCACTTCCAGCGGCCGCCCGGCGGGGGCCACCTGCCACAGCGATCGCGGCGCGGCAGCCGCCGTGTCCGGACCAGCGCCCTGCGCCGCCACGGGGGAAACAGCTCCCCCCAACAGGAGTGCCATAGCGGCGGCGAGGCGACCGAGGCGCAATGCGACGGTGGACGGGCGGGTACGGCGCAGGAGGAGCATCGGGTCAGGAAAAGTCGCGTGCAGCCTCGCGGACGGCGGGCTGCATGGACGGATAGGCAGGCTTCAGGGACTCCAGCGTGTCGACGAGCAGGCGCGCCACGAGGTAATTGCGCACGGATTTCTCGTCGGACGGCACCACGTACCACGGCGCCGCTTCGGTGCTGCAGCGCGTGAGCACATCACGGTAGGCCTCAGTATACTCGTCCCACTTCGCGCGGTCCTCGAGATCCTCCAGCCGGAACTTCCAGTTCTTCCGGGGATCGTCGAGGCGCGCCTGCAGTCGCGCACGCTGCTCGTCCTGCGAGACGTGCAGGAAGCACTTGCGGATGACCACGCCGTTGGCGTGCAGCATGGCTTCGAAGTGATTGATCTGCTCGAACCGTGCCCGCCACACGGTCTCGGGGGCGAGACGGCGTACCCGGACTGCCAGCACGTCTTCGTAGTGCGACCGGTTGAACACGCCGATCATGCCGCGCGGCGGCACCACCTGGTGAATGCGCCAGAGGAAGTCGTGGCGGAGTTCACGCGGCGTGGGGGGGCCGAACGCCGCCACCTGCACCCCGGTGGGGTTGAATGCGCCGTACACCGACTTGATCAGCCCATCCTTGCCCGACGCATCACGCCCCTGCAACACCAACAGCAGCGCATGACGACCATCGGCATGGAAAGCGTCCTGCAGGGCGGCGAGGCGGTCGAGCAACACCCGGGTCGCCGCTTCGAGCTCCTTCTTGTCGGGCGCCCCCGACACCCGGGCCGCCTTGTTGCCCAGCGGAATGCGTTGGGAGGCATCCACCGGATCCAGACGAAGCGTACCGATCGTACCATTGGCCATCAGCGCGGCCCCGGCCGGGCAGCACGCCCCTCGATCTCGGCGACCGGCAACATGAACACCAAGCCACGGGACGGCGTGGGGTCGTCAGCCGCGAACGCGTCCGGCACGAGCGTACGGAAGGCCTCAACGCCTCGGGCGTAGCGCGCCTGATCCTGCTCCGTGCCGTCGGGGTCGGGGAACTCCATGCGTCCGTGCACGACGACGCTCTGCCATGTGAACAGGTCGTCCACCCGGTCCACCTCGAACGCCACCCAGGGATGATGGGCCAGAATGTCCACCTTGGTGCCGTGCTGGGTACGCCCCCAGATCCATCCGTCGCGATAGACGTAGTGAATGGGTTCGATATCCACGCGATCGCGGAAGGTGAAGGCGAGGCGTCCAACATGCTGTGATGTCAGGAGCGCATCGCACTCGGCCCGTGTGAGCACCGTGAAAACCGGTTTCGCACCCATCGTGCCTCCCTCCGATTCAACGTGGTTCGTAGGGTTCCATGTGAATGAGCACACCGGCCGCCGCCGGGATGCGCTGACGAATCGCCGACTTCACCCGCCCCGAGAGAATGTGGGCATCGTGCAGCGACATCGTGGGATCGGCCTGCACGTGGATATCCACATAATACGCCGTCCCGGTCTTTCGGATCTTGAGCTTCTCGATGGCGAGGACCCCGCTCGTCTCCATCGCCGCCGTGGTTATGGCATCGTGCATGACCGGTGCCGGTGCCCGGTCCATGAGATCACCGAGGGCGGTGCGCAGCAGCAGCGATCCGTTCACCGCGATCACCGCCGCGGCAACCAGCGCCGCCCAGTCGTCTGCGGGCTCCCATCCCGGCCCACCGACGATCGCCACCGTGATCCCCAGAAAGGCAGCGCCCGACGTGATGGCATCGGCACGGTGATGCCATCCGTCGGCCGATGCCGCAACGCTCCCCGTGCCCTCACTGGCGTGCAGCACCTTCTTCGCGAGCAGTTCCTTGACCACGATCACGAGGGCAAGCACCGCCAACGTCCACGGCGCGGGTGCATGGTGCGGTGTGCGGATCTCGCGTACCGCTTCGATCGCGATCCCGGCTGCGGCCCCCAGCATGAGCGCGGCCACAACGGCCCCGGCGAGCGCTTCGGCGCGTCCGTAGCCGAACGGATACCGTTCGTCCGGATCGCGACTGGCGATGCGCAGCCCGCTCCAGACCACGAGCGAGCCGATCATGTCGGTCGCACTTTCGATGGCATCGGCCACCAGGGCATAGGCGTTGCCGAGGATCCCCGCCACCAGCTTCACCACGGCCAACAACGCGTTGATAACGAGGCCAAGCTGCGCCAGCCGTTGCGAGGTCTGCGTACCGGGAGCCGTCGGAGCGGGGGCGCGGGTCATGTTCCCAATATGGGCACCGGACTCGCCGCATGTGACGGGGAGAATGCCGTCGTGATCGGTTAGATTCCCTGACCATGAGCACGGCCGTACAGACTCCGGCGGCAGATCCCGCCCCCACACTCTCCCACCGACTGGAGTATCTGGCGACCCGCACAGCGGTCTTCGCCCTCCGGTTGGTGGGGTGGCGCACCGCCAGCTGGATCGGCGGGCGGCTGGCCCGTCTGGCGTACAAGCCGTTCGGCATACGCGCCGGTGTGGTGGAGCGCCAGATCGCCGCCGCCTTCCCCGACCGCACGCCGGACGAGGTGCGTGTGCTGGCGGGGCGCTCCTACGAAAGTCTCGGCCGGACGTCGATCGAAACCGCCATCCTCCCCGGCAGCTCGCGTGAGGAGATCCTCGCCCGCGTGGAGCGCGTCGAGGGGTGGGAGCACGTGGAGGCGGCGCTCGCCAAGGGCAAGGGGATCATTGCCGTCACCGGCCATCTGGGCAACTGGGAACTGGGCGGCGCGTATGTAGCGGCGCGCGGTGTGGGCATCGACGCCGTGGTGCGCGGCGCGGCCAACAAGCTTTTCGAAGCCTATGTCACCAAGGCCCG
>CAZNZG010000208.1:0-6242 GCA_964577455.1 uncultured Gemmatimonas sp.
CGGCACCGATGATCAGGAGCGCTCCGGTGCCCGGTGCCATCGCGGTACGTGCGGCGGGGACCGCGCGGGTGGCCTTCGAGCAGGTGCCCCCGAATGGCTTTATCCTCGTGTACGCGCCCGACGGCACCTTGTTGCTGGCGGTGCCGTCGAATGGCGGCGGCACGGTCGAGTGGGATCTTCGCAGTGGAGACGGTCGCGTACTGCCGCCCGGGCTCTATCGCGTGGAGGCGCAGGCCAAGGGCATGCCGATGGCCACACCACCCACGTGGTTCGCGATCATGCGGCGATAGCCGGAGGGAGGTAGGGTTCGATCCCCTGCACGGTGTCTCTGCCAACGAGTGCGCGCGCCACGATGGTCGCAGTGCCTCGCTGTCCTGGTCCCGCTGCCGGATGCAGCAGGAGAGACCCGTGAAGCCCATATCGCCCCTGTGCGGCGGTGGGCGCCGGCGCTGAACGTCGCAGCGGCTTCGCGCGATGCCGATCGCCCCCCTGCTTTGCCAAACGGGTGGTACGGGCACAACTTCCAGCATGCTCGCCTACGCCTTTCTGATGCTCACGGCATCACCGCTGCAGCCCCAGCCGCTCTGCACGGCGGCCGACGCGTTTCTGCGTGATGACCGCCGCATGGCCACCGTCGTCGAGCCGGACACGATCGACGACTGGCGCACGCGAAAGCGCGTGGTGGGCTGCCGCATCACTGCGGCGGGCGGGACCACGCGCGGTCTGCAGGCGGAAGCGGTGGGGTTCTACGAGCGTGTGCGCGCCGTGGGGTGGGTGCGCACACCCGATCCGCGCGACGCGCCCAACGAGGGGTCACTGCGATTCCGCAGCGGTACGGCCGACTGCCTTTTCAACGTGTACGGGGCGGCGATGCTCAACACCGATGCGGAAATGGTCGTGGAGGATCGCCGCGCGCTCGTGGCCGGAGAATCGCGCTACCACGTGTATGTGATGTGTCTGCCGGCCATGCCGGCGGCGCCGCGCGACAGCACGCCGCCGCGCTGACCGTCCACCCGACGGCTAGGGGCCGGAGTGCGTGACGGCACCAAGATGCGCCGGTCCCACCACGGCGCGGTACTTCTCCAGCAGCCCGCCACGCACTGACGACAGCCGCGCCGCACGCTCGGCAAGACGCGTGGCGATCTCCGCATCGGTCAGTTCCACCGTGATGCGCCGTGCCTCGGGGCGTGCATCAATCGCGATCATGTCGCCGTTGCGCAGGGCCGCGATGGGACCACCGTCGGCGGCCTCCGGGCCCGCGTGGCCAATGCACAGTCCGCGGGTGGCACCGCTGAAGCGGCCGTCGGTGAGCAGCGCCACCTTCTGCCCCACGCCCTGGCCGTAGAGCAGCGCCGTGATGCCCAGCATCTCGCGCATCCCCGGCCCGCCACGCGGTCCCTCGTTGCGGATCACGAGGACCTCGCCTTCGGCATATGCGCGCTGTGTCACGGCAATCTGCGCCTCCTCTTCGCTTTCGAACACACGCGCCGGCCCGCGGTGTACCAGGGTGGACAGCCCCGCCGTCTTGAGGAGCGCACCGTCGGGACAGAGGTTGCCGGTGAGCACCGTGACGCCGCCGTCCGCACTGCGCGGAGCGGTGACCGGCAACACGACGCGGCCATCCGGTGCCGGTGCGCCCTGCAACGCTTCGCCGAGTGTGTGCCCGGTGAAGGTGAGCGCCGTGCCGTCGATGTACCCGGCGTCGAGCAGCGCGCGCAGGACCACGGCCGCGCCACCGGCATGGTGCAGATCACGCGCCACGTAGCGGCCGCCGGGCTGCAGGTCGGCGATGAGTGGCGTGCGCGCGAAGACCGCCGCCACGTCGGCGAGGGTGAAGCGGATCCCGGCTTCGTGGGCGAGCGCGGGAATGTGCAGCGCGGTATTGGTGGAGCCACCAGTGGCCGACACGATGGCACACGCGTTCTCCAGTGACGTGCGGGTGACGATGTCGCGCGGCTTCGGCGCATCGTGCATCACGGCGCGCATCAGGGCGGCGGCCGCCCGTCGCAGCATGGGGGCTCGCTCGCTGTACACTGCCGGGATCATGCTCGACCCGATCGGGGCGAGACCGATTGCCTCCGATACCATGCCCATGGTATTGGCCGTGAACTGTCCGGCGCAGGCGCCGGCCGTGGGGAGGCAGGCATGCGCGAGCGCACGCAGCGTCTCTTCGGTTTCCTCGCCGGCGAGCACCTTGCCGATCGTTTCGTAGGTCTCCGCCACGTTGGTGTCGCGTCCCTGCCAGTGTCCCGGGAGGGCCGCGCCGCCGTACACGAAAACACCGGGCACATTGCAGCGCAGCATCCCCATCATCAGTCCCGGCAGGTTCTTGTCGCAGCCGCCGATGGCGAAGATGCCGTCCCACTGGTGTGCCTCGGTGCTGGCTTCGACACTGTCGGCAATCAATTCGCGAGAGACCAGCGAGTAGCGCATCCCCGGGTGCGCCACCGACAGGCCATCGGACACGCTCACCACCGGACACTCGTGGGGCATGCCACCGTGCGCGTAGATCCCGGTTCGGGCATGCATGGCCTGCTCGCGGAGCGGCAGGTTGCACGGACTCATCTCGCCGCCGGTATGAAACACGCCGATGTGGGGACGACGGATTTCGTCATCGTCCTGCCCGAGCGCCTGCAGGAAGGCGTGGGTGGTGGCGCGGATGGTGCCTTCGTAAATCGCCTGCGAGCGGAAGCGACGGGTCATGGCCAGGACACTCGACGGTCAGGTGTGCTGCACGAGACGGATCAATGCCGATGCGTCGGCGTCGGCACCAATGGCCGGATGAGCGGCCGCCTCGCGATAGCGCGCAAGCGCCGCGAGCGTGACGGGCGCCTCGGTCCCGGCCTCTGCAGCGAGGCGTGCCACCTGCTCGATGTCCTTGCGGAAGGTGCCGACGGCACCAAGTCGGGGCGTGTGGACCCCCTGTGCCATGCGTGGGCCGAAGATCTGCAGCGGGAGGGAATCGGCGAAGCCACCGGCCAGGGCCTCGGGAAGCCGTGACGCATCCACCCCCGACCGTTGTGCGAAGGCGAGCATCTCCGCCATCACCATCAGGTTGCACGCCACGAGCTGCTGGTTGCAGCTCTTGGTGAGCTGACCGGCGCCGTGCCCACCCATGTGTGTCACGCGTTGCGCGAGCGCGCTGAACACGGGAGCGGCGCGAACGATATCCTCCTCACTGCCGCCGGCAAACACGATGAGCTGCCCCGCACGTGCGGCCGGCACTCCACCCGACACGGGGGCGTCGAGCCAATGCGCACCACACTGTGCCTCGAGGTCGCGCGCCATCTGCCGCGTGGCATCGGGCGCGATGCTGGACAAGTCCACCACGAGTGCGTCTCCGCGAAGCACGTGCGCGATGCCGAGTTCACCGAACACCACGTCGCGCACGGCACTCGTATCGGTCAGGCACAGGCACACGATGTCGCAGTCGGCTGCAAGCGCCCGAGCCGATTCCGCGGCACGCGCGCCGGCGGCGAGCAGCGGCGCCAGCTTGTCGGGGGAACGGTTCCATACGGTCACGTCCCGACCGCACTCCAGCAACCGTTCCACCATGGGCGCGCCGATCAGCCCCGTGCCGATGAAGCCGATGCGTACGGCCTCCACCACGTCGGACATGCAGACTCCCGCGGTCAGCCGTTGAGATGGAGACCCGCATCCATGCGGATCACTTCGCCGGTGATGCCGGCGGGGCCGTTCACGAGGAACACCGTCAGCGCTGCGATCTCCTCGGGCTGCAGCAGACGCTTGAGTGGCTGCGTCTCCAGATATCTGGCTTCGACAGCGGCGAGGGCCGCCGGATCGAGGACGCGGCTTGGGAGACCGCCGGCCACGTAACCGGGCGCGATGGCGTTCACGCGAATGTGCGGTGCGAGTGCGCGCGCCATCGACAGGGTGAGCGAGACCACGGCACCTTTGCTTGCCGCATACGCCACCGACGACCCCACGCCGGAGAGCCCCGCGATCGACGAGTAGTTCACGATCGCGCCACGCCCGCTGCGCTCGAGCGCTGCACGGCAGGCACGGATCATCTGGAAGGTCCCCATCACGTTCACGTCGTTCGTGCGGCCGAATTCACTCGACGGCAGCGCCTCGAGATCGGCGTGCGGAATGAAACGCGTGACGCCCGCACAGTTCACCAACCCGTCGAGGCGACCAAAATGCTGCTCCACCCGATCAGCGGCACGCCGGCAGCTCATGTCGTCGGTCACGTCGAGCTTCACCACGAGCGCGTCGGCACCGATCTCCAGGCACTCCTGCTGCACGGCCAGCGCCTCGGCCTGCGTGGCGGGGAGCGTCGCGATCGCCACGCGCCAATCCACCCGCGCGAAGGCGCGCGCGCATGCTGCACCGATGCCCGTGGCGGCACCGGTAATGAGTACCACGGGTGATGTCTCGCCGGTCATCACGGGACCCTCACCGATACGAGGTCCCACACGCGCGAGGCACCGAAATGCATGGCCGTCACTTTTCCGCCCTTGCCGCGTGTGAACCACACGGCGTTGTCGCCACCGTCGAAGGCATCCTTCACGGTGGGGGTGAGTACGTTGTCTAAGCCGTGCCGCGGGCTGACCACCAGCTTGCCGTCGTGCACGCGCACGCTGAAGGTGATGTCGAGCTCGTCGCTTCGATAGCGACCGACGAGTGCGGCAAGCTCCGCGCTGGTGGGCTGCCAGCGCTCGGCGGCGCGCCACACGTGCACCACACTGTCACCGTCGCTGGTCACCGTCCGGATACTGCGCGGCGTTGCCCCGTTACCGGTGGCGAGGCGTACGTGCTGACCGCCCACCTGATAGCTGCCGTCGCGCCGCGCACGCAAGGGCGTGCCGGAGAGCCGCAGCACGCCGCCGGCGGTGTCGAGCACGGCGATGCTGTGCCAGCGGGTGTCCTCGTAGTAGCCGCGCCACGGCAACGCCGCGGCGAGATCGAGTGCCACGGTGTCCACCATGGGGGAGCGTGGGAGCGTGGGATGCAGTGCGTCCACGATGGCGTGCACGTAGCTGGTGGCCGGGGCGCCCGCCGCGTTGCACATCACGGCGACCGAGAGATCACCGAGCTCGGGATAGCGCGCGAGGTAGGTGCTGTAGCCGGCGGTGGAGCCGGAGTGCCCTATCTCCCTGGTGCCGCGGTACTGCCCCACGGTGAGGCCCAGTGCATAGGCGATTTCGAGCCCGCCGGTGAGTCGCATCTGCCGCGTCATGGAGTCCACGACGGCGCTGCCGAGCGTCTTGCGCGTGAGGTGCTGGTTCCACTTGAGCCAGTCACCCACGGTCGTCCACAGACCGCCGGGGCCGATGATGCTTTCGTTGGGCATTTCGATCTGCCAGCCGCCCGCCGTGCGGCGATAGGCCTGCCCGAGCCCGGGGACCACGCGGCGATAGTCGCCGCGCCACGACGTGTTCGTGAGGCCCAGCGGTTCGAAGAGACGCAGCCTGGAGAAGGTCTCGAAGTCCATGCCGCTCACGCGTTCGACGAGGGTACGCGCGAGGATGAAGCCGGCGTTGGTGTACGAGTAGTGATCGCCGACGGGATAGTTGATCGCCCGCTGCGACGTGAGCAGGAGCAGCAGATCGGTCTGCGTGTACGCACGGCTGTTGCGCGGCCACCCCTGCCACGCCACGAGACTGCCCCAGTCGCGCAGACCACTGGTGTGTGTGAGCAGGTGGCGCACGGTCATGGTGCGCCCATAGGACGGCAACTCCGGGAGATACTTCCGGGCGTCGTCCTCGAGGGCAACCTTGCCATCAGCGACCAGCAGCATCACGGCCGCTGCGGTGAACTGCTTGGCGACCGAGCCCGACTCCAGAATGGTGGAGGCGATGATCGGCCGGTTCCCGTTGAGGTCCGCCATGCCGTAGCCGCGCTCGAGCAGCGTGGTGTTGCCGCGGGCCACACCGACGGCGCATCCGGGGCCGTGGGTGTTGTTCCACGGCGCAAAGATCCGGTCGGCCGCCGCCACGAGCGGCGCCCCCGTCGTGGCGGACTGTGCGCCGGCGATCGCCGGTACCAGCATGGTGGCGATGAGGGCCGGCAGCGCGCGCACGCGTGTCGCCGGCGAAAGGGGGAGTGTACGCATGGCCGCCAAGCTACAGCGTGGCGAGGCGGGCGCCATGGCGGGGGCTAAGGGCGTTGTCCGGCCTGGTCCGGAGATCAGAGGTCGGACGTCCGAGTTGGGAGTTCCGACGGGCATGGAGGTCCGAGGTCGGAAACGGCGTTCGGATGGGCGGACGTCACGGGGCATC
>CAZNZG010000209.1:0-6216 GCA_964577455.1 uncultured Gemmatimonas sp.
CTCACAGCGCGCGGCGCCGGTGGCGAAGAGTCCGCGCACGAAGGCCGACAAGCAGGCGATTGCGGCGGTGGTGCTCGAGCGGCTCAAGGCCGAGTATCCCGATGCGCACTGCGAGCTCGATCACACGAACGCCTTCGAGCTGTTGTGCGCCACCATTCTCTCGGCGCAGTGCACGGATGTGCGCGTGAACATGGTCACGCCGCAGCTGTTCAAGGCGTATCCCACGGCCGAGTCGCTGAGTGTCGCGAAGCTCGAGGATGTGGAGGAGATCGTGCGCACGACGGGCTTCTACCGGGCGAAGGCCAAGAGCCTCGTGGGAATGGCCAACATGCTGGTGGACCGTTTCGGGGGCGAGGTGCCGCGCACGATCGCCGAGCTCGTGCCGCTTCCCGGCGTGGGGCGCAAGACGGCCAACGTAATCCTCGGCAATGCCTTCGACATCAACGAAGGGATCGTGGTGGATACGCACGTGCAGCGCCTTGCCCGCCGGTTCGGCCTCACCCGTGAGCCCGACCCCATCGGCATCGAGAAGGAGTTGATGCCGCTGTTTCCGCAGCAGGACTGGGCGCTGCTGAGTCACCTCCTGATCTGGCACGGCCGGCGCACCTGTTTTGCGCGCAAGCCGGAGTGCGCGCGGTGTGTGGTGGCGGACGTGTGCCCGAGCGCGGGAACGGCGAACTGAGAAACAGCGAACTGAGAAACAGCGGAAAGGGAAAAGGGGAAAGAGAAAGGGGGCGAGGGAGAAACGGCGAAAGTGGAAAAGAGAAAGGGGTAATGCGCACCATTCCCCTTTTCCCATAACCCTTTACGCCGTTTCTCCCTCGCCCCTGTTCCCTTTCCCTTTTCCCCTTTCGCCGTTTCGCCGTTGCTGCCTTCCGGCACGCCTTGTGCTGTAGATGAGCTCGTCAAAGCAGCCGACAACCGGTGAAGTTACATTCATGTGTCCGCGCTGATACTTGGCACGGACCGACGGACCTGATGTTCAGTGAGGAGCGATGCTGCGCCTTTGGGATTCATTTAATGGTTTCGAGATGACTGCACGGGAAGCGGGAACGGATCCTGAGCTGCTGCGTGCCGCAAACGTGGCGGCGGCGGTTGGATTGATGGTGGCCACGTTGCCGGTGTTGCTGGCGGCGATGGTGGCGGTGCGGCTCACGTCGCGTGGGCCGGTGATCTACCGCCAGACGCGGGTGGGGCTCGACCGTCGGGCACGGCACGGGCAGGCGGACTGCCGACGGGCGGACGACCTTGGCGGACAGCCGTTCACGATCTACAAGCTCCGCACGATGGTGGTGGACGCGGAGCAGGGTTCGGGCGCGGTCTGGGCGACGAAGAACGACCCGCGCATCACGACGGTGGGGCGGTTTCTTCGGGCGACGCGCATCGATGAGCTGCCGCAGCTGTGGAATGTGCTGCGCGGCGACATGAATCTGGTGGGACCGCGCCCGGAGCGTCCGCAGATCGTGCAACGGCTCAAGCGTGAGGTGTTCGGCTACAGCATGCGGCATCGGGTGCGGCCGGGGATCACGGGGCTGGCGCAGGTGTCGCAGCACTACGACGAGTCGATCGACGACGTACGGCGCAAGGTGGACTACGACATCGCGTACATGCGAGCGCGCACGCTGCGCACCGACATGCAGATTCTCGCCCGCACGGTTCCGGTGGTACTGCGCCGCTTGGGCGCGAACTGACCGTGGTGTGGAGGCGGCCTCGCGCTGTGTGCCGAGGTCCAGGGGGTCGGGGTCGGGGTCACGGTCGGGGCGCCGCCTGCGGCGGGCGTTGAACGGCCACCACGGTCGGGGCGCTGGTCGTGGCACCGCCACCACAGTCGGGGTACTGCCACCACGGTCGGGGCCCCGCCACAACGGTCGGGGGCTACGAACGGTCGGGGGTTGGGCCCGGGTCGGGGCGCGACGCTTCGCTCGCGGGGTCGGGGCGCGCTGGGTCGGGGCTTGTTGGGGTGGGGTGCGACAAAGGCCACGACTCGGCGCACACTCGTTAGATTGTGTGCTGTCCCAATTTTCCTCCGAGGATTTCCGTGGCCAAACTGGCAACTTTCGAAACGAACAAGGGCACCATTGTCGCCGAGCTCTTTGCGGGCGAGGCGCCGATCACCGTCGACAACTTCGAGAAGCTGGCGAACGCCGGCTTCTATGACGGCATCAAGTTCCACCGCGTGATCCCGGAGTTCGTGGTGCAGGGCGGCTGCCCGCACACGAAGGACGGCAAGGGTCCCGTCGGCACCGGCGGCCCCGGGTACAAGATCAAGTGCGAGACGGCCGGCAACCCGCACAAGCACAAGGTCGGGGCGCTCTCCATGGCGCACGCCGGCAAGGACACGGGCGGCAGCCAGTTCTTCATCGTGCTGAGCGAGCCCAACACCCGTCACCTGAACGGCGTGCACACGGTGTTCGGCCAGGTGACCGAGGGGCTGGACCTCCTGCCATCCATCGCCCAGAATGATCACATGGTGTCGGTCCGCGTGGCCGATACGCAGTAAGCGACAACGTTCCGGCAGTTCCGACACTCCCCCACAGATTCCCACCACGATGGCTGGTCACGAAAAGCACGGCAGTGACATGGGCGCGGCGTTCACCGGTCTGATCGGTGGCCTCGTCTTCCTTGGCGCGATCCTTTACGGGATCGTGCTCTGGACCAACGCGCGCTTCGAGGCGCACCACAAGGCGAAGGCCGCGGTCACCGTTTCGACCCCCACGCTGGGCTGACCTGAACCGTCTCCGGCCCCAAGGGGTCGGCGACGGTACGGCAGGCCGCAGAAACGAGAAACGTCGGTATAGCGTCACCAACACAGCAGTTGAAAGGCAGTACCGCACCGCAGGTGCCGGATCCCCGGCATCTGCGGTTTTGCCTTTTCCCATAACCCTTTTCGCCGTTTCTCAGTCGCCCCTCTTTCCCCGTGACTCTTTCCGCTGTTTTCAGTTGCTGTTGCTAACTGACCGGTCAGTCAGTTAATTCCCCCCGTGCCCCTCCGCCGCCGCGCCCCCGAAGCCCGACCCCAGCAGATCCTCGACGCCGCCTTTCATGAATTCGGCGAACGCGGGCTCGCCGGCGCGCGCCTCGACGACATCGCCAGACGCGCCGGCATCGCCAAGGGCACCATCTACCTCTACTTCCCCAACAAGGAAGCGCTGTTCAGGGAGATGATCCGCACCACCATCGTCGACGCCATCGCCAACGGCGAAGCGCAGCGCGACGAGGCCGACGATCACGCCTCCGCCGAATCGCTGCTCCGCCAGCTCGCCGCCGCCTGGTGGCACTTCCTGCGCGAGGAGCGCGTGCACACGCTGCAACGGCTCGTGATGGCCGAACTGCGGCAGTTCCCCGATCTGATGGCCTTCTACGCCAGCGAAGTCATCGCGCGCGGACGCCGCCTCGTGTCGGGAATCATCGAGCGCGGTGTGGCCCGCGGTGAGTTCCGCCCCGTGGACCCCATGCTCGCCGCCCGCATGTACTCCGCCCTCTGGATGTCGCACGCCACCTGGGCCGCGAACCGTCCGCTTCACCCCACGCTCGGCTCCGACGAGCAGATCCTCGACGAAATGCTCGAGTTCTATCTCCACGCGCTCCGACCGCGCCCCTCATGACCCTCATGTCGTACGTTCCGCGGCGCCTCCCGTCTGGTGCGAGACCGCTCGCACCGGGCTTCGCGATGGGCTTCGCGCTGGCCGTCGCCATGCCGGTTTCGCTCTCGGCGCAGGGCACCGCCTTGCCGCAACGCGTCTCGCTCGGCGATGCCGCGCGGCTCGCGGCCAGACAGAACGGCGCCGTCGACGTGGCCCGCGCGCGTGAGTCGCAAGCAGCGGCGCGCGTCACGCAGCGGCGCGGTGCGCTCCTTCCCGATCTCGCGGCCGGGGTACAGCAGTCGGAACGCACGCTCAACTCCGCCACCTTCGGCTTCTCCTTCAACAACCCCGTGACGGGGCGTCCCCTGCTCCGCCCCGATGGTGAGCTGCTGGGCCCCGTGCCCGCGCTCGACCTGCGCTATCGCGTGCAGGCGCCGCTGCTCGATCTCGGGAAGTACCAGGGGTGGCGCGCCTCGCAGGCCACGGCCGGCGCCGCCTCACTCGAGGTGGAGGCGCAGGCCGAGGCGGCCGCGGCGATGGCGGCGGCCACGTACGTGCGGGCGGCCCGCGCCGAAGCCCAGCTCGCAGCGCGACGTGCCGACTCCGCACTCGCCGCCGATCTCGTGCGCATCGCGCGTGACCAGCTGAGCGCCGGCGTGGGGATCGCCCTCGACGTCACGCGCGCCGAATCACAGTTGGCCAACGTGCGCGCGCAGATCATCGGCGCCCGCAACGAGCGCGATCGCACCCTGCTGGAGCTCAAGCGCGTAACCGGCATGCAGCCCGGCACCCCGATCGAGCTACTTGATTCACTGGCCGCGTTGCCGGTGGAGAGCACGCTCCCTGCGGAGAGCGCCGCGCTCGACGCCGCCCTCGAGGCGCGCCCCGATGTGCGCGCGCTGCGGGCACAGGAAACCGCGCAGCAGCTCGCCGCCAAGGCAATCCGCTGGGAGCGCACGCCGCAGCTGTCGGCGTTGGTGGAGCACGGCGTGATCGGTCGCAACTACGAGCGCCTCCTCCCCACCTACACATGGGGCGTGCAGCTCTCGCTCGGCATTTTCGACGGCTTCCGCCGTGAGTCGCGCCTCGAGGAGCAGCTGGCCGTGGCCCGCGAGACCGACGCGAAGCTCAAGGAGCTGCGGGCGCAGAGTTCGCTCGACGTACGCACCGCGTTGCTCGACCTCGCCTCCGCCACGGAACAGGTGGACGCCGTACGCGAGCGCCTGCGCCTCGCCGAACAGGAAGTCTCGCAGGCCCGGGAACGCTTCCGCGCCGGTGTGGCCGGCAACGCCGACGTGATCATTGCCCTGCTCTCGCTCAACCAGGCCCGTACGCTGCGCAACGATGCCCTCGCCACCTACCAGGGCGCGCGCGTGGCACTGGCCAAGGCCATGGGGACAGTCAGGCGCATGCCGTGAGAACGGCAACGGCGAACAACGGGAGCGGGAAACGGCGGGTACTACACCTGCCAACCGCGGGAGCGGGTCACAGCGGAAGCAAGTGACACGGGAGCGAATCCTACGGGAGCCGTTCTGCGAAGCCACGCGGTCGCGCGGCGAGGCTCCCGACGTAAACGCTTCCGTCATTTCCGCTCCCGCGGTGACCCGCTGCCGATTCACCCGCTGTTTTCGACGTCTCCGTTCGCACCCTCCATATCCGTCCCATGAAGATCCGTCTCCTCGTTCCCGTCGTACTCGTGCTTGGTGTGAGTGTGTGGGGCTACTCCAAGTGGTCGTACGGTCGGTCGCACGAATCCACCGACAACGCGCAGGTCGAGGGGCACATCGTGCCGATCGTCGCGAAGGTGGGTGGGTTCGTGCTGGCCGTGAATGTGGCGGAGAATGCGCGCGTGGCGGAGAAGACCGAGCTCGTGCGCCTCGACGATCGTGAATACGCGGTAAGGCTGGCGCAGGCCGAGGCGGAGCTGGCGGCGGCGCGGGCAGCGGCGGGCGGGCGCGGCACGGACGGACAGGCGGCTACCATGGTGCGTACGGCGTCGAGCCAGCGTGACGTGGGCACCGCACAGGTGGAGGCGGCGCGGGCGCAGCTCACGAAGGTGCAGAGCGATCTCACGCGCGCGAAGGAGCTCGCGGCCAAGCAGATCATCAGCATGGCGCAGCTGGATGCCGCCCAGGCGGCGTATGGTGCCGCGCAGGCGCAGCTGGTGGCCACGCAGCGTCAGGTCACGGCAGCCACCAGTGGCATCGCCAACGCGGAAGCCGGAGTGCGACTCGCGCAGGCACGACTCGCGGCCGCCGAAGCCACGCGCGACAACGCGCAGCTGCAGCTGTCGTACACGTCGCTCACCACACCGCTCGCCGGGGTCGTATCGCGCAAGCAGGTGGAGGTGGGGCAGCTGGTGCAGGCGGGGCAAACGCTCATGAGCATCGTGAGCGACACGGGCGTGTTCGTCACGGCCAACGTGAAGGAAACGCAGCTCGCGCGCATCCGTCCCGGCCAGAAGGTGGAGATCGAGGTGGATGCCTACGACGGCGCCGCCATCGAGGGAGAAGTCGAGAGCATCGCCAGCGCCACCGGCGCCAGGTTCGCGCTGCTCCCCCCCGACAACGCCACCGGCAACTTCACCAAGGTGGTGCAACGGGTGCCGGTCCGCATCCGCATCACGAAGGGG
>CAZNZG010000210.1:0-6197 GCA_964577455.1 uncultured Gemmatimonas sp.
GGGGCCGGAGCCATGGCGGGCGCCATCGTGACCGCGGCCGCGCGCTGATGCGGGCTCTTCGAGATGCGGAGCTTCATCCCCTTGTCCGAGGAGATCTCGATGGAATCCACCGTGGAGCCGTCGAGCATCTCGATCAGCTTCTTCACGTAGCGCAGGTCGATCATGGCGGGAAAGGCTGGAGAACGTGCGCGACCCGTAGGCCGGCGCACAACAGGTCAGGCGATATCGAGGAGATGTCGGGGGAAATGCGTGAGCACCCGCCCCCCGGTCTCCGTAATGAGCACGTCGTCCTCGATTCTCACCCCGCCCCATCCCGGGCGATAGATGCCCGGTTCGATCGTGACCACCATACCGGCAGCGAGGGGAGCTTCGACGGAACGGGCAAGGCGGGGCGCTTCGTGCACCTCGAGGCCGATACCATGGCCCAGCGAGTGTCCGAACGCGTCGCCATACCCACAAGCGGCAATGTACTCTCTTGCGACGGCATCTGCAGCCATCCCGCGCAATCCGGCCCGAACCGCACCCGAAGCGCGCTGGTTTGCCTCGAGCACGATCCCGTAGATCTCCCCCTGCTCGGCCGAGGGGGGCCCGAGGACCACGGTGCGGGTGATGTCGGAACAGTATCCGTCGGCGACCGCCCCAAAGTCGAGCAGGACGAAATCCCCGCGCTGGAGCAGCCGGTCGGCGGCCCGCGCATGCGGGAGTGCTGACCGCGGCCCCGATGCCACGATACTGGGGAACGGGAACGCCTCACTGCCTTCGTCCCGCAGGCACCCTTCGAGGATGCCCGCCACCGCCGTCTCCGTCAGTCCGGGGCGCAGGCGCTCGAGGGTCCGCTGCAGCGCACGCTCGGCCATCCCGACCGCCCGCTCGATGCAGGCCACCTCCTGATCGTCCTTGACGGCACGGAGCGTTTCCACGAGGTCGGTGGCGGGGCGCCACTGCCAGCGACTTCCCTGTTCGAGCAACCGGGCGAAGTCGCGGTGCAGAAGGTGAGCGGACTCGAACCCCACCCGCTCCAGACCGGCCATCCCGGCCATCACCGGCCAGAGCCCGGCCCAGAGGTTGGTGGGTTCGATGCGGACAGTCGCCGCATCCGCCACTTCATCCACGACCTGCGTTTCGTACCGGAAGTCGGTGAGCAACACGCACTCGAGTGCGGTCACCAACAGCAGTGCGCTACTGCCCGAGAACCCGGTGAGATAGCGGATGTTGGGCAGCGACGTGACGAGCAGACCATCGAGGTCGGCGCGCCCCATGGCTTCGCGCAGGTCGGCGAGGCGCCGCGGTCGGCGATCGGGAAAGGCATCAGCGCTCATGGCGCGATGCTATGCACTCAGGCGCGGCTCCGCAATGTGCGCACGAGCCCACGCAGCGCGAACTCGTAACCGTCGGCCCCGAGACCGCACACCATGCCAATCGACGCACTCGCAAGCATGGAGTGTCGACGCTCCGGCTCCCGGGCATAGATGTTCGAAAGGTGAACTTCGACGAACGGCAGGCTGGTGGCGCTGAAGGCGTCGCGGAGCGCGAGGCTGGTGTGGGTATACGCGCCGGCATTCACGACGACGCCGGCGACCTCTCCTCGCCACGCGTGCAGCTGGTCGATGAGCTGCCCCTCGCCGTTGGCCTGATAATGCCGAAGCGACACCCCCAGTGATGCCGCGACCGAATCGAGATGCGCCACGATGTCGGCCAGCGTGGCCGTCCCGTAGATGGACGGCTCACGTGTGCCGAGGAGATTGAGGTTGGGACCGTTGAGCAGACCGATGATCACGAGTTGCCGAGTCCCTTGAGCCATGCCGAGAACTGCGCGAGGTCGTCGGTCGCCGCCGGCGAGGCGGGCGAAGCGGACGCCGGGCCGTCGGGTGAGACACCGGGGGCCGGCATCGGTGCGGCAGGCGTACCGGCCCCAGCGCCTGGCGCGTTCGCGGCCGGATCGGGAAAGAACCGGTCAAAGGAAAACTCAGCGGCAGGCTCCGTCGTCGCCGGGGCCACCGCGCGCGACGCGACCGGAGTGGAAGCCCGCACGGGGGTGGGCTGACGCACCGCCCCGTATGCCGGCGTGGCTTCCCGCTGCGCTCCCCCGAAGAAGGCGGCGGGGAAACTGTCGGCCACCGCCACGCCGTCCACCGCTTCCGGAGCGAAGGCCTGAGCAAGCGCCCGTGCCGCCTGGTCGTCAGGCGTGGGTGCATCCACCCCGAACAGGTCCGCCAGCGAATCGGGGGCCGCCGCCGGCAACACCGGAGTCAGAGGCACGGGCGTGGGCGCCGAAGCCACCGCTGCGGTTACGATGGGCGTGGCATACGGCGGCGTTCGACGGGGCACCCGACGTGCGGCCAATGCCGCGAAGCGCTCGCGTGCCGTGTATGCAGGCACCACCACAGCCGCCGGCGCCGCCTGGGATTCGCGGAGTTCCGCGAGACGCGCGCCGAGCACCGGGTCATAGGGGCGACGGCGCACCAATTCTTCGTACACCGCGATCGCGCGGTCGGCGAAGCCCTGCGCCACGAGCAGTTCACCCATCGTTTCGGTGACGAAGGCCGGCGGCGCTTCAGCCGCGGCCGCCGGCAGTTCCGGCTCGGCGGCGAGTGACGGTGCCTCGAGGGGCTCGTCCACCGTGTCCGGCGGCAGTATGTCGGCGAAGCTCGTTTCTGTTTCGAGGGGCGCGGCAAACGCCGCGACGTCGTCCGTGGGCGTAACCGGCGCGGCCAGCCACGGCAGCTCCTCGCGAGGGGCGGCTTCACTCGGCGCGTCGTCGGCGTCGCGCCATGCCCCCACCGTCTCGTCGACCGTACCGGAGGGAGCATCCGCGGTGGTCGCGGCCCCCATGTCGAGGGCGGGCGCCATCACCTCCGCGAGAACCTCCGCGAGAACCTCCGCATGCGGAGGCTGTTCCATAGCCGCCGTCACGAGATCGGCCTCGTCACCAAGCACCTCAGGCTCTGGCTCCGGGAGCGGATGAGCGATCGGGTCCATCGGCTCGCGGCCGAACGCCTCGATGGCGTCGACCGGAATTTCCATGGAGGAGACCGGTGTGGCGCTGCGCGGAGTGTGTCCCCGTTGCATCAGCTCGTCGGTGTCCGGCCACGACTCGGCGACCAGCCCCTCCTCGAAATGCGCCTCGAGTTCCGCCGTCACCATGTCGGAGGTGTCCGCATCGATCTCGATGGCGGCATCAGCGAAGCCGAACGGGTCGTCAGTCACGCCTTCGCCGGCGGCCTCGAGCAGCGACGGTCCCTCGGCCGCCTCCGGCGTCGGATCGGCGGGCATACCCGAGCCCGACACCTCGATCGCGTCGATCGCGTCGAACGACAGATCGATCGGTTCGGCCTCGAAGGGGGCGATGGGTGAACTCCCCTGCCCCGCTGACTCTATCGCATCGAGGTCGAGCACTTCCGCCGACAGGCCGGCCGCGGGCGCTGCTGGCTCCTGCAGGGTGGCGTTGACGAGATCGAAGTCGACCGCCCGCAGCGCGGCATCCGGGGTCGGGGTGGGCGGCACGGCGCCAACCGCCGCCTGCGGGAACGGCGGCGTGGGAATGGCGCCCAGATCCCGACGGGCAGGAATGGCCCCCAGATCGAGCATCACCGGTTCGGCAGCGGCCGGCTCGGCCGGCGACATCGCGTCGGACACCGCGGCCTGCGAGACCGGCGTGGGGATACTGGCCTGCGGGCGCACCGGCGTGGCCAGCGACGCCAACTGATGGGCGATATCGTCGTTCCGCGGGTCGGTCTCGAGCGCGCGCTCGTACCAGCGCCGTGCGGCAGCGGTATCGCCCAGTTGCCGGGCAATGTGCCCAAGATGATGCAGGGCGATCAGATTTTCAGGGTCGAGCGCCAGCGCCTGCTCGAAGACGCTGCGCGCCTCATCGAGCTCCCCGCTCTCGTACAGCGCCTGTCCGAAGACGATGTACCCGCTCATGTGCCCGGGCTGTTTCGGCAGGTGCTCGCGGCACAGCGCGATCGCCTGCGACAAATCCCCGGCCTTCCGGAGTTCGTTGGCCAGCGGCGCGAAATAGCGACGCGGGTTGTCCTCGAACTTCTTCCGGAGCTCATCGATCCGGGCGGCAGTGCTCATACGTGCGGTGCCCTCAAGGTGGTAACCCGCGTCGTGACCACTGTCACACCGCCGGCATCCGGCGGGGCAAAAGTGGGGTTGCTGGCGACGTGCTGGAATGCATCGCCTGCCGACGGCGGGAAGTCAATTGTGATCAGCGGTGGTGAAGTCGTGGCGTGTCTTGCCTTTAGCAGAACGCGGCCGCTAGGTTTCCGGACTCTGCGGCACACGCCCTTCTTCAGGGAGGTGCGTGTGCCTTTCCGTTTGCCCGTTTTTTCCGACCGAAGGAGTCACGCCCCGTGCTGCAATCGATGCGGAGCGCCGCGAAGTACATCTGGATCATCCTCATCGTGGCGTTCGTCGGCAGCTTCCTGCTGTATGAGACCTCGGGTCTTGCCGGTCGCGCCCCCGTGACCACGACGACGTCCATCGCCACGGTGAACGGAGAGGAGATCCTCCTGACCACGTGGCAGAATGCCGTCAGCGCTCTCGAACAGCAGCGCCAACAGCAGCTGGGCAGCGCCATCACCCTCTACGAACGGCAGCAGTTGGAAGACCGTGCGTTCGACGAGCTGGTGACGGAAGTGCTGCTGCAGCAGGAGTACAAGCGTCGGGGCATCACGGTTACTGACGACGAAATCATTCAGGCGGCACGCATGGCCCCGCCGCCGCAGGCCATGCAGTCTCCCGATCTGCAGACTGACGGCCGGTTCGACATGCAGAAGTACCTCCGCCTCCTGTCCAGCCCCATGGCCCGTCAGTCGGGTATGTTGGCCGGGCTCGAAGCGTACTACCGCAACGAGATCCCGAAGCAGAAGCTCTTCGACCAGATCGCGAGCGGTGCGTATGTGTCGGACGAACGTCTCTGGCAGGTGTATCGCGACCGTCACGACAGTGCCACTGTGAGTTACGTGGTGCTCCGTCCCGAAGCTCTCACGGACACGGCCGTGACTGTCACGGACGCTGAAATCTCGGCGTTCTTCCAGCGCAACAAGAAGCGGTTCGATCGCCCGGGTCGTGCCGTCGTGTCGCTCCTGACCGTGCCCCGCGCGGTGACCGCCGCCGATTCGGCGGATGCGAAGGCCCGAATCGATCGCCTCCGTGCGGAAATCGCCGGCGGTGCGAAGTTCGAGGACGTGGCCAAGCGCGAGTCGGCCGATTCGGTGTCGGCGGTGAACGGTGGTGCGCTCGGCAAGGGCCCCAAGGGGCGCTTCACCCCCAAGTTCGAAGATGCGGTCTACGCGCTGAAGGTGGGCGAGCTGTCGCAGCCGGTGCTTACGCCGTTCGGCTGGCACCTTATCCGAGTGGACGAGAAGCAGGGGGACACGCTCGACGTCCGCCACATCCTCGTGAACATCGCGCAGAGTGATTCGAGCGCCACGCGGACCGACCGTCGCGCCGACTCGCTCGCCAGCAAGGCGGGCAGCCAGGACGATCCGAAGCTGTTCGACGAAGCGGCCAAGACGCTTGGCCTCACTTCGGCCTCCGTGGTCGTGATCGAGAAGGAGCCGCTTTCGTTTGCCGGCCGTTACGTGCCGAGTGTGAGCGCCTGGGCCTTCTCCGGCGTGCAGCCCGGCGAGACGAGCGATCTGTTCGATTCGCCCGAAGCCTACTACCTCGCGCGTGTCGACTCGATCACGAAGGGGGGGCCGCAGGCGTTGTCGGAGGTGAAGGAAGACATCCGTCGTCGCCTTGCCCGCGAGAAGCGCGTGGAGAAGCTGCGTCCGCTTGGCGAGCAGCTGGCGCAGGCCGCGAAGTCTGCTGGACTTGAGGCGGCAGCGGCCCAGAAGGGGCTCCAGGTCGAGAAGTCGGCGCCGTTCACCCGTGTAGACGCCGTGCCCGCGATCGGCCAGTTCACCCCGGCGATCGGTGCGGCCTTCATGGCACCGATTGGACAGGTGGCCGGACCGTTCAAGGCGCTCGAGTCGATGGTCGTGATGCGGGTCGACAGCCGCTCGGATGCGAACCGCACCGCTTTCGAAGCCGAAAAGAGTGTGCAGCGTTCTCAGTACCTCCAGGCGGCTCGCCAGCAGAAGGTCGACGAATTCCTCACGAACCTCCGCGAAAGCGTGAAGATCGAAGACCGTCGTCCGGAAGTGATGTCCGCCCTCCGTCGTCAGTCGGACGGCTGATACGGG
>CAZNZG010000211.1:0-6169 GCA_964577455.1 uncultured Gemmatimonas sp.
TTCCAGGAGGATGATGCGCTCCACTCGCGGTAGCTCCCCGTTGCGCGGCCTCGCGGCCGTGCCCTGCCGGCCGCAGTCGCTGCGGCCGCTCCCCGTCGTCTCCCCTGTCGCTCCGATCCGCCCCGACGCGAGGCTCACCGCCTCCGCCGGGGCGTCGTCTTTGCGGGGGCGGTGACGCATGGCCAAGCGCCCAGCTCTCAAACTCAGCGGCGGTGCGGCTCGCGACCGTGCCGGCAGTGCCCGCGGGCTCCATTCTTCCCGCAGCGAGGCGGTCCGAACGCGGGGGAGCAGTCGGAAACAGGAGACCGATCGTGCCGGGAGCAGTCGCACCGGCGGCAATCGTACCGGCGGGAGTCGCGCTGGCGGGAGTCGCGCTGGCGGCCATCGCGCCGGCGGTCGGCGGGGCAGCACGCCGCGGCCGGTGATCGTGCAGGTGGCCATGAAGCGGGCACTGCGGCGCGGCGCGCTGCGCGATTGCAGCCAGAAATGTGTGTACTGCGCCGCGTCGCTCGATCAGCACACCGCCACGCTCGACCATGTGGTACCGCTCGCCCGCGGTGGGGCGCACGATGCGGGGAACCTCGTGACGGCGTGTGGCCCATGCAATCGACTCAAGGGGGACCTGCTGCCCTTCGAGTTCTTTGCGCGACATCCATGGGCAGGGGCCAACTTCGTGCGCTATGCACGCAACGTGACGCGCGCGCTCAAGCGCGGGGCACGGCGGGCGGTGAGCCTCGCCTTTGCGCGGCTCGACGAGGAGATGGCGGCATGAGGTCGCGCGCTGCGGGGCGGCCGCTGGGGTTGGTGCCGTTGGTGCTGATCGTGGTGGCGGCGACGGTCGGGTTGCTCGTCATGTAGTGGGCGCAGGTGGGTGGTGGCTTGGGGCGGGGTCGGGGGCGACCCCGACCGCGGTGGCCGTTCCCCGGAGCGCGGTAGCAGGTAGACTTCGGCGCAGACCACGACCCCGACCACGAGACGAAGTCATGCCCCGCCCCGGCGTTCTCTCCGAAGCTTCCTGGCCCCACATCGCGCCTCGGCAATGGCCCGTTGCCGTGCTTCCGTTCGGTGCGACCGAGCCGCACAACACCCATCTGCCCTACGGCACCGACACGCTGCTCGGCAGCGAAGTCGCCGCGCGGGTGGCTGCAGCGTGCATCGGGCGCGGCACCAACGTGATCGCACTCCCGGCGATCCCGTTCGGCGTCAACACCACCCAGCTCGACCTCCCGCTCACGATCAACGTGATGCCCAGCACGCAGCTGGCCATCCTGCGCGATGTCGTGAAGAGCCTCGAACCGCACGGTGTGCGCGGGCTGGTGTTGCTCAATGCGCACGGGGGCAACGAGCTGCGCGCGCTCGTCCGTGAACTCCAGCCATCCACGTCGCTCATGCTCGCGATCGTGAACTGGTGGCAGGCGGCGGATTCCGCCACGTTCGATGCGCCCGGAGATCACGCCGGCGAGCTCGAGACCGCGGCGGTCTTGCACGTGGCGCCGCATCTTGTGGAGGCCGATCGCACGCAGTGGGGGGAGGGGCGCAGCCATCCCAGCACACTCGAGGGCGTGCGCACCGGCGTGGCGTGGATGCCGCGCCGCTGGACCCAGGCTACCGTCGACACCGGCGTGGGAGATCCGCGCGCGGCAACGCCGGAGAAGGGCGAGGAATTCATGGCGCACGCCGTCACGCGCATCGCGGCGTTCTGCTGCGAGCTGGCGATTGCCGATCCCTCGCGGCTCTGGGCGCCGTCCCCGTAGCGCACGGCCGAGGACGGGGTCACATCCCGCCGGCTCGGCGATGTGCAGCACGCCGAGCCGGTGATCCGGCGGGAGCGTACGGCGTACGCCTAGTAGTCCACAGGCCGCAGGTACGATTCCCCGATACCGCTGTGGCTCACCAGCGCCGTGGCGGGCGGGCGGCGCTTCCAGTGCGTCCCGTTGAGGCGGCGTGCTACGGTGACGAGTTCGTCCTCGCCGAAGCCGCGCGCGCGCAGCGCCTCGTGCGAGAAGCCGTGCAGCATGCCATTCAGGATTTCGTCGGCGCGCGGATAGCTGATGCCAAGGTCGCCCTCGTCCGTTTGCCCCACCACGAGATCGGCCGTCGGTGCCTTGTTCACGATCACGTCGGGTACCCCAAGGTGCCGCGCGAGCTGCCACACCTGCGTCTTGTACAGGTCGCCGATCGGGTTGACCGGCGGTGAGTCGTCGGCGTGCCAGGTGAAATAGCCCAGCAGCCGCTCCGTCTTGTTGCCGGTGCCGAGCGGCAGGGCGCGATACCGCGCCGACAGGTCGAAGAGGGTGATCATGCGAAGTCGCGCCATGACGTTGCCGCGTCGGCCACCGTCGGCGTCGGGCTCGTGCGCGAGATAGCCGTCGACGGCCGCGCTGATATCCACCGTGCGCGACTCGATGCCGAGGGCGTCGATCACCAGCTGGGCATGATCGAGCGACTCCTGACTCGACGTGCGGTACGGCATGCGCACCCCGATCACGTTGTCGCGGCCGAGTGCCTCCACCGCGAGATACGCGGTGACCGCGGAGTCCACGCCGCCGGAGATACCGATGACGGCCTTGCCGAAGCCACGTCGTGCCAGCTCCTCGCGCAGGAACCCGATCAGCCAGTCTTCGGTGAGTTCCGGATCGAGACGCAGCGGCGGCGGGCCGCCGTGATCGCGCATGCCGTGGCGCACCACCGGCAGCTGCTCCGGCAGGGCGCGCACCACGGTGTTGGCCTTTTCCAGCAGGTCGGTGGGGATCGCGAACTCGCCCGTCGTGAAGCCACGCGCTCCACGCAGCAGGTCGGCGGCCGCAGGTTCGGGGCCGTCATACGACAGCGCCACCGGCCAGCCTTCGGTCACGCGCTTCACGTTGTCGAGTACGTGCGGCAGCGCCACCCGCAGGTCGCTGAGCAGCGGACTGTCGGCGCGGGCACGAACGAGATCGTCGAGGTCGATGGTGAGCGACACGAAGCTCTCCTCCCACACGGGAGCCCGTCCGCGCACATCGCCGCCGGGCCCCACGAGGTGCGAGGTGCCGAAGAAGCGCTTGCCCCCCTCGCTCCCCACCAGATTCACGAAGCTCGCGTACACGCCATGTTCTTCCGCGATGTCGCGGATGAGCCGCTCCCAGCGCGCCGCGCTGTAGGGCCCCGGAATTCCGTCGTTGCGCGGCCACGGCCCGCGGGCAGGCGCCGCGGACGAAATGAACACGATCTGCGCGCCATCGAGCGCGGCCAGCGTGCCACTGATCGAATGCCACGCGTCCTCGCACACGAGGATGGCGGCACGGCCCCATGGCGTTTCGAAGGCGCGAATGTCGGTGCCGCGCTCCACGAACCGCTCCTCGTCGAAAAGCCCGTAGGTGGGGAGGAAGTTCTTGCGGTGCACGTGCCGCACCTTGGGCGGCCCGTCGTCGAGACCGATCGTGAGATACGCCGCGCTGTTGTGGAGCGTCTCGCGCCACCGCTCGTAGAAGCCGATCACGACGTCGAGCGGTACCGGCTCCATCCCCGCCGAGGCGCAGGCCGTGCGGTAGGCGTCGTCGAGATCGTAGGCGAGGGCGCCCGCCGTGCAGGCGACCTCGCGCACGCCCCCCTCCACGAAGTAGCCCGACAAGGCCGTCTCCGGGAACTGGACGATCTGTGGACGTGGCTCCAGCGTGGCTGCCTGTGCACACAGACGGCCGAGGCGAGCAAGATTGCCGGCCGTGTCGCCCTTGCGGGGGGCGAACTGGCACAGCGCGATGGTCAGGGGACGAATCGGGTCACCGGGCATGGCGGAAAGATAACGGAACACCGGCCCGGACCGGCGAGCCACATGGCGTAGAACGAACCACAGGGGGCGGCTCGTGTAGAATTCTTCCTATGTCTACTGCGCGGTCGGTACATCCTGCCACACCGTGGTTTCTGCCGTTCCTGCTGGCCACCGCCCCGTGGCTGGCCGCCGGGGCGCAGCCCACGCCCGCGCCGACCGGTGAACCCTGGCGCATCATCACGCCGCCGCAGGTCACCCTCGTACTCGGGCGCGACGGCTCGGTGATCGGCGAGATCGGCCGCGAACGCCGCCTGAGTGTCCCGCTGCGGACGCTGCCGAAGTACGTGGGGCAGGCGTTCATCGCCGTGGAAGACAAACGCTTCTACCAGCACGATGGGGTGGATCTCGTGGGCGTGGCAGGTGCGCTCAAGGACGCTGTCACCAAGGGCAGCCTGCGCGGGGCGAGTACCATCACGCAGCTGCTGGTGGGAAACATGCACCCTGATGTGATCGACCGGCGCGATCGCTCGCCGGCGCTCAAGCTGCGCGAGCAGCAGGCGGCGCGCGAAATGGAGAAGCGCTACAGCAAGGAACAGATCCTCGAGGCGTTCCTCAACCAGCTCGACTTCGGGCGCGGCGCCTTCGGCATCGAGATGGCGGCGCGGCAGTACTTCGGCAAGGCGGCCGTCGACCTCTCGCTGGCGGAGGCGGCAAGTCTCGCCTCGATGCCCAAGAGCCCCACGATCTACGATCCGTCGCGCAACCCCGATCGCAATCGTGACCGGCGCAACACGGTGCTCGCGCTCATGGCGGAACAGGGGTACATCACCCCCGCGCAGGCGGCGACGGCGCAGCGTGAGCCGCTCAAGACGGTGAACCGGCTCGAAAAACTCGCGCCGTGGGTGACCGATGTGGTGCGGGTGCAGGCGGAGCGCGCGGGGGTGAATGTGGCCACCGGCGGTTATCGTATCGTCACCACCATCGATCCGGCGCTGCAGCGCAGCGCGCAACGGGCGCTGTCGGACGGGATCGACGAGATCGAGCAGCGCCCGGGCTTCCGCGGTCTCGCGTGCGCGAAGCGCACGACGCCACCGCCGTCGTCGGCTGCCGCGCGCGCACCACGCGTGGACGCCTGCCTCGAGGGCACGGTCGTGGTACTCGATCCGACCAGCGGCGAGGTGCGCGCGCTGGTCGGTGGGCGTGACTACGCGCGCTCGTCATTCAATCGTGCCGTGGACGGCAACCGACAGCCGGGGTCGAGCTTCAAGGCGTTCGTGTACGCGCAGGCGATGAGCCAGGGGCTGACCGCCAGTGCGCTCGTGGCCGACACGGCGCTGCGCGTACGCCTCGACAACGGGCAGGTGTATGCACCGGACAATGCGGACCACGAGTTTCAGGGGATGCTCACACTGCGGGAGGCGCTGACGCGCTCGCGGAATCCGGTGGCGGTGCAGCTCGCGATGTCGGTGGGCATGGACAGCGTGATCGCCCTCGCGCGGCGCGCCGGTCTGCGCGCCCCGATCGCCCCGTATCCCTCGAGTGCGTTGGGTGCGAGCGTGGTGCAGCCGCTCGACTTCGTCGCGGCCTACGCCGCGTTCGACAACGGCGGCGTGTCGGTCGACCCGCGCTTCATCACGCGGGTGGAGGACCGGACCGGTCGCACGGTGTTCGCGCCGCAGGGCGCACCCATGCGCCCCGCCATGGACCCGCGCGTGGCGTTCATCATGCGCGACATCATGAAGGACGTGGTGGAGCGCGGCACCGCGACGGCCTTGCGTCGCCTCGTGCCCGCGCGCGTGCCGGTGGCGGGCAAGACGGGTACGACCAACGACAACACCGATGTGTGGTTCGTGGGCATGACCCCGGAACTGGTGACCGGTGTCTGGCTGGGCTTCGACAAGCCCGCGATGATCGCACCCGGTGCTGCCGGGGGCACCCTTGCCGCACCCATTGCCGGCCGCGTGCTGGCCGCCGCCTACGAAGGGCGCCCCGCAGGCGCGTGGACGCCACCACCAGGCGTGGTGGGGGTCGACGTGGATCGTGCGACCGGCAAACCTGCCGACGCGGGCACGCCCGCCGACCGCCGGTACACCGAGTGGTTTCTCGCGGGCACGGAACCGGGCGCGATCGCGTGGACACTCGGCCTCTTCCGCCTCGGTCCGATCTCCTACTGAGAGACTGAGCGCTGAGTCGGGAGGGGGAGCGGTGAGGGGGAGTTCGAGAGTCCAGCCGGGATCGCGGTGAGGCGGAACAACGCAGACGGTGAGAGTTGACCCCGCGCGGGTTCAGTGCTCAGTGTCTGCGTTGATCAGCGCTCACGGCGATCCCGGCTGACCTCTGCGTCGTGTCAACTCTCAACCTCTCCAGCTTACCGCTCGCCCCTCATTTCTCGAGACGGGTAGGTATGAGTACGGAGTGAGC
>CAZNZG010000212.1:0-6162 GCA_964577455.1 uncultured Gemmatimonas sp.
GACGCATGGCCGCGGGTATGTTTGGTGATGCCAACTCTGCCCGTCGCCATCATCGGAGCCGGTCTTGCCGGCCTCCACGCCGCTCGGCTGCTGACAGCCGCCGAGGTGCCCTACGTCGTGCTGGAGGCACGTGAACGGGCGGGCGGACGCATCCTCAGTGTGAACGACGATGGGGTGCCCGCAGACGACGGCTTCGATCTCGGTCCGTCCTGGTTCTGGCCCCGGGCGCAACCGGCGATCGGGGCGGTGGTCGATTCGCTGCGACTCTCGTCGTTTCCGCAGTACAGTACCGGGGACGTGATGTTCGAGCGCATGTCGCGCGAGGGTCCGCAGCGGTACGGGAGTGGCGATCAGGAGCCGCTCTCGTTTCGCCTCAGTGGTGGGAGCGCGGTGCTCGCGCGGGCCCTCCTGCATCAGATCCCCGCGGACCGTGTGCAGCTGGGCGTACGCGTGAGCGCCATGGCACTCACGGAACACGGGGTATCGCTGACGCTGGTCGGCGCCGACGGGACCACCCGAACGCTGGCGGCGTCGCATGTGATCGCAGCACTGCCCCCACGGTTGTTGGAGCACACCGTCTCCTTCTCGCCGGCGGTCGAAGGCACCCTCGCATCGCGCTGGCGCGCCACTCCCACGTGGATGGCGCCGCACGCCAAGTTCTTCGCACTCTATGACCGGGCCTTCTGGCGCGAGGCCGGGCTCAGCGGCACCGCGCAGAGCATGGTGGGGCCGTTACCGGAGATTCACGACGCCACCACGGCGTCGGGCAAGCCCGCCCTCTTCGGTTTCGTGGGGGTGAGCGCCGATCAACGCCGGCAGTTGGGACAGGACGATCTCGCGCGCGCCTGCGTGACCCAGCTGGTGCGCCTGTTCGGCCCCGAGGCGCAGCACCCGCGCGCCACGCTCGTCAAAGACTGGGCTGCCGATCCGCTCACCGCGACACCACTCGATCTCGTATCCGGCGGGCACCCGGTGGTGACGAACGAGCCATGGGTGACGGGCGCCTGGAGTACGCGGCTCACGCTCGGGGGCAGTGAGGTGAGCGACATCGAACCCGGGTATCTCGCGGGCGCGGTCGTCGCCGGTGCCGCGGCGGCGGCACGGGCGATCGCCATGCGCGATGACGCCCCTTCCCACCCCTGATTAAGCTTCACGCCCACCCGCCGCGTGCCTTCCAGCCCGGTCGAGGTGGTGCTCCCTCAGTCCCAGCCAATGACTCCACGTACGAAGTCCGCTCCGCTTCCCACCCCGCGCCGCGAACGGGTGAAGATGCGCGAAGTCATTGAGGAGATGCGCGAGTCTTTCATCAACTATTCGATGAGCGTCATCACATCGCGCGCCCTTCCCGACGTGCGCGACGGCCTCAAGCCGGTCAATCGTCGCATCCTGTACGCGATGAACGAATTGGGGCTCACCCCCACGCGCGCCTTCAAGAAGGCGGCAACGGTGGTCGGCGATGTCCTCGGCAAGTACCATCCGCACGGGGACAGCAGCGTCTACGACGCGCTCGTGCGCATGGTGCAGGACTTCTCGTTGCGCTACCCGCTCATCGAGGGACAGGGCAACTTCGGCTCGATCGACGGCGACCCGGCTGCTGCCTATCGCTACACCGAGGCGCGCATGGCGGCGCCCGGCGTGGCGCTGCTCGAAGGGATCGACCAGAACACCGTCAACTTCGTCTCCAACTTCGACGATCGGCTCGAGGAGCCGTCGGTGCTGCCGGCGGCCATCCCCAACCTGCTCGTGAATGGGGTGAGCGGCATTGCCGTGGGCATGGCCACGAACATGCCGCCGCACAACCTGCGTGAGCTCGGCAAGGCGATCGTGCGGGTGATCGAAGAACCGACGGTCGATCTGACGGAACTGCGCAAGATCGTGAAGGGGCCCGACTTCCCCACGGCCGGCCTCATCGTGGGCAAGGAGGGCATCCGTCAGTACATGGAGACGGGGCGCGGGCGCCTGATAAACCGGGCGCGCATCGTGCTCGAAGCGAAGCCGGGGTCGTCGCGCACGCAGCTGGTGGTCACCGAGCTTCCGTTCCAGGCCAACAAGGCGCGCATCATCGAGCAGATCGCCGACCTGGTGAAGGAAGACAAGCTCGTGGGCATCAGCGCGCTGCGCGACGAGTCGGATCGCGAAGGGTTGCGCGTGGTGATCGAACTCAAGCGCGACGCCGAGCCCAAAAAGCTGCTGCCTCGGCTCTACAAGCTCACGGGCCTCGAGGTCACCTTCGGCGTGATCAATCTGGCACTGGTACCGGAGAACGGTCGTCTGGTGCCGCGCGAACTCGGCTTGCGCGCGCTGATCGATCACTTTGTGGCCCACCGCCACGAGGTGCTGGTACGCCGCACCGAGTTCGAAAAGGGGAAGGCCGAAGCGCGCCTGCACGTGGTGGAAGGGCTGCTGATTGCGGTCAACGACATCGACCGCGTGGTGCAGCTCATCAAGACCGCCAAGGATACCGATCAGGCGCATGCCCGTCTGCGCAAGACGTACGACCTCACCGAGATCCAGGCGGATGCCATTCTGGCGCTGCGCCTCGCGCGCCTCACCGGCCTCGAAGTCACGGCGCTGCGCAACGAAGCCAAGGAGCTGAAGGCGCGCATCAAGGAACTCGCCGCGCTACTGGCCTCGCCGGAAAAGCGCATGGCCGCACTCGCCGCCGAGGTGGCGGACATCGTGGAGCGGTTCGGAGATGCCCGACGCACCGAAATCGTCACCGAGGAAGCGGCGGCCGATGTCGTGGAAACCGTGGCCGATGCCGAGGTCGTCGGCGTGGTGACGTATGGAGGGCGTGTGTTGCAGGCGCCGTTGCCATCGGGGCGTTCACGCAAGGCCGCGAGCCGCGCCGACACCGTCGACGACCTGCCAATGGTGCGTGATCGCCTGCGCCTGTCGGAGTACGTGCTGATCCTGTCACGAGACGGTCAGGCCTACAGCCTGCAGGGGGGGGAATTGCCCCCAGCGGCACGCAGCGGACGCGGGACGGCGCTCAAGGATCTGGTGGAGTGGCCGAGGCAAAGTGTCCCGGTACTTGGCGCGATCGTGCGCGACTTCGCCCATCCGTTGTTCGTGACCATGGTCACGGCCACCGGTCAGGTGAAGCGGACGGCGATCAGCGAGTTCCGGAATGCGCGATTGGCGGGCATCCGTGCCATTCGCGTGGAGAAGGGCGACCGTGTGGTGAGCGCGGCGCTCACATCAGGGCAGGAGGAGCTCGTATTGGCCACTTCGGGTGGTCAGGCGATCCGGTTCCTGGAGAGCGAAGTGCGCGACATGGGGCGCGACGCGGGCGGCGTCCGAGGGATTTCGCTGCGCGCGGGCGATCAGGTCGTGGGGATGGCGGTCGTCCACGCCGGTCAGGAACTGTGCGCGGGCACGGTGCAGGGCTACGTGAAGCGGGTGGCGGTGGAACAGCTCCCCTTGCAGGGACGCGGCGGCCAGGGGGTACAGCTGTTCAATCCGGCGGAGCGGGTCGGTGCCGTGGCCGGTCTCGTGACCGTGGAAGACGAGGTGACTCCATCGTTCCTCACCGGGGCCGGTGCCGCCGTGGGGGTGGAACTGGAGGAGATCCCCGTGGTTACCCGGATCAGCAAGGCCACGCGCCCGTCGGACTGGGCGGGGAGCACGACCGCCGTGGCGTTCGTGGGGGCCCCGTCGGAATAACCCTGCCGTCGCATAGCTCGCCAACGTACTCCAATCAGGACAACGGCGTCGGAATAGTTCCGGCGCCGTTTTTCTGTGTCCAAAGGTTACGTCGTGTTCATGGTTCCGGCGGACTCTACAATAAGTGTCACGGTCCGCGTACGTTGCGTCACGCAATACTTGACTGTGTGCGTCATCATTCCCTCTCGGCACCGTTCCTACTTCGCACATGGACTTGCCCGTTGCGTCGCCGTTGGAGCGGTCCCGTGAGAACGCGCTGGTGGTGCTGTCTCGCGTCTTGCTGTGGGGGATCGCGCCGGTCGCGCTGATCGGTGTCTCCACCCGGGTCATCGACGGCATGCATCGCGGTGAGACGGTGCGTTCGGCCATGATGCTGCCGCCCCTGATGCTGCTGGTGGCCGTGGCGCTGTTCATCGGGGCTCGGCATCGGTACTCGCGGACGGCGCGCGGATGGGGCGCGCTTCTTGGCATGTCCACCGTGATCGGCTGGGGCTTCCTCTTCAACGGGCCCCGCGTTCCCAACGCGGTCGGGGCAGTGGTCGTGGTGTCGCTCGCGATTCTGCTGCTGGAGGACCGGCGCGAGTTCGTGCTGTTGATCGGTAGTCTCCTCGCGTTGCTCGCGCTCGGAGTGATTCTCCGGTATCTCGGGATCATCGAACCGGCGATCGACCCGATGAACTATCCGTTCATCTTCATGTTCGTCTCGACGACCATGATGATCGCCTGCCTGGGGTTCGGCGGGTATCTGCTGCGCACCACGCTGCAGAGTTACCAGGCAGCCCAGCGCGAGCTGGCGGAGCGCGCGCAGGAGTTGCTGGTGGCTCAGCAGCGCATGCAGGAACTGCAGCAGCGAGAAACCTTCGCCAAGCTGGCCACCGGTATGGCCTCGGAGCTGGCGGAGGTGGTGGCGGTGCTCGGTGCCGCCTCGGACGAGTTCCGGTCGCATCTCGCCGATGAGCGCGGGCACCAGCTGCTGCAGGACGTGCAATCGGTGGGAACGCGCGTGTCGCAGGTTCTGCGGTTGCTCGCCAGCCTCGATCCCGCGGTGCCCATGCAGCCGCTTGCCGTTTCCGAGATGATGCAGCGCCTCCGTGAGCAGCTTCCCGTCATGCTCCCCTCGAACGTGACCCTGGAGATTCTCGACCTGGTCGCGGGCGCCCGCACGGTACGGTGCGATCGGGTGGAGCAGGTGATGTGGTATCTGGTGCTGCAGGCGCGCGACGCGATGCCGGATGGAGGGACGCTCACCATCCGCGCGTACGAGGGGCTGGGAGACATGGCGCGTACTGGTGAGCACCGGAACTGGGTCATCATCGACGTCGCAGATATGGGGGCGCCGGATGCTCGACGTGGCTTGCCGCAGCGACTGATCGCGGAGCCCCATACCGCGTCGGCGTCGGCCACGAAGGGGTTTGGTCTGGCGGTCGTGGACCAGGTCATCACCGGGTGCGGAGGGCGTCTCGACATGGAGCGAGCGCCTGGGCAGCCTGTGCATTTCGTGCTGCAGCTCCCCGCCGCCACGGCCTGACGCCGCCCGGACTCCCCTGTCGTGCTTCCCCTCTGCGAAGCGCGGTGGCATCTTCGGCCTCGTCCGTCACGTGGACACGTGACATGAACCATGTGCACGAGGAGCGCGCAATGCATACACCGGACCGCGATCTCTCGGTATCGCGTCGGCGGTTCCTGCAGTCCGTGGGTGGCGCTGTCGGCGCCGGCCTGCTCGTCTCGCCGCTGATCGACCCGACTGCCGTGGCTGCGGCGCATCCCGCGTATCCAGTGCGGCGTCAGACACGGCCACGCCCCACGCCGCCCCAGCTGGCGTGGCAGCAGGATGAGGTGGCGCTGTTCGTCCACTTCGGCGTGAACACCTTCACCGACCGCGAGTGGGGAGACGGGCGTGAATCGCCCTCGCTGTTCAACCCCACACGGCTCGATGCGCGCCAGTGGGCGCGCGCCGCAAAATCCGCCGGTGCGAAGGCGATGGTCCTCACCGCCAAGCACCACGACGGATTCTGCCTTTGGCCCACACGCACCACGAGGCACTCGGTGGCGAGCAGCCCGTGGCGGCGCGGTCGTGGCGATGTGGTCCGTGAATTCGTCGACGCCTGTCGCGCCGAGGGGTTGAAGGCCGGTCTCTACTGCTCACCGTGGGATCGCAATCACCCCACCTACGGTGACTCGGCGCGCTACAACGATGTGTACATCGAGCAACTCACCGAGCTGCTCACGCAGTACGGCCCGCTCAACGAAGTCTGGTTCGACGGCGCCAACGGTGAAGGGCCCAACGGCAAGCGTCAGGAGTACGACTGGCCGCGCACCTGGGCGCTGGTGCGGAAGCTGCAGCCCAACGCCGTGATGTTTTCGGACGCGGGTCCTGATGTGCGGTGGATCGGCAACGAGCGCGGAGTGGCCGGAGAAACGTGCTGGAGTACCATCCGCTCCACGAGCGTGCCGTACATCGGTGCCAGCGGTGACGACGTGATTGCCGCGCTGCAG
>CAZNZG010000213.1:0-6131 GCA_964577455.1 uncultured Gemmatimonas sp.
CAACCGGGCCAGGGCTTTCCGCACCCGCGGAGCTATGGGGCGTTTCCCCGGGTGATCGCCCGCTACGTGGGCGAGCGCCGGGTACTGACCTTCGAACGGGCGATCGCCAAGATGACTTCGGTGCCAGCCCGCACCCTGGGCCTCACTGACCGCGGTGTATTGCGGGCCGGCGCCACCGCCGACGTGGTGGTCTTCGACCGCGCGCGTTTCGTGGACCGGTCCACCTTCACCGATCCGCATCATTACGCCGAAGGCGTGATGCACCTGTTCGTGAATGGCACGCCGGTCATCAGCAACGGCGTCATGACCGGCGCGCGTCCGGGGCGGGCGCTGCGCCGGCCTCGCTAGAGGGCGACGCAGGGGCATCCGCCCCACGCGCAGCACGAAGGTCAGCGGGGGAAGGTCAGCGAGGTCACGCCTCCCTTGGGACCGATCTTCACCTGCACCAGCAGTGGGCGCGTGGCATACACGGCGCGGTACAGATACACGTGGTCATCACCCTCCGCTCCCCGGTCCTCGAGCAAGTCCAGCCGCTGGAGTGCCCCGAGGGGCGACAGTTGGCGCGCGTACCCGCTCGCCATGCGCGGAACTGCGGTCACCCGTACGAACTCGAAGTCCGACGCCGCGAGTGCACCGCGCGCCGCCACGTCGAGTATACGGCGGAGTGCCCGCTCCACATCCGGCACCGAGCCGGAGATCGCCCGCTCCGGGAGAGGCCGGGGCACGAGACTGGTATCCAACACGGCGGCCACGCGGTTGGCGATGATCTCCGGCGATACATGACCGCCGTTGGTGAGCACCACCACCGTGAGATCGCTCGCCTCGAACCGCGTGAACTGTGTGCGGAACCCTTGCCACGAGCCTCCGTGCTGGTTCACCCGGGCGCCCTTGAACGTGTCGAGGAACCAGCCGAATCCGTATGGATGCGGCCGCCCGCTGTTCAGCTGGACGGGTGAGAGCATCAGCTCCCAACTCTCGCGAGTCAGCACGCGGCGCTCGCGGACCGTGCGGCTCCACGCCTCGAGATCATCGAGGCTGAACAGCAGCGATCCGTCGGCCGTGGTGTTCAGCGTGGGCGAGACCCAGTTCTGATGCACGAAACCACCCGGGGCGGGCAGATAGCCCGACGCGCGGTGCGGTACGATGTCACTCTCGCTGATGATGCGCACGGTACGCATCCCCGCCGGCGTGAAGATCCGTTCCCGGAGAAACTCCCAATAGGGCTTGTTGCCGATGCGACTGATGATGGCCCCCAGCAGCACGTACCCGGAGTTGCTGTAGTTCCATCGCGTACCCGGCGGAAACTCCAGTGGCATGGCGAATGCCAGCTTCGTGAGCTCCGTCTCGGTGAAGTCGCGGCGGTAATCGAACGTATTGCTGGTGTAGTCGGGAATGCCCGACGTGTGCGACAACAGATGTCGTACGGTCACGCTCTGCCATGAGGCTGGCGCATCGGGGAGATACACGCGGATCGACGAATCGAGCGCCACCCGCCCCTCCTCCACGAGCGCCATCATGCCCGCCGCGGTGAACATCTTGCCCATCGATCCCGACTGGAACATCGTGGTCGATGACACCTTCACCTGCTGTTCGATGCTGGCGAGCCCGTAACCTTTGGAGAGCAGCACGTCGCTGCCCTTGAGCACCAGCAACGCCACACCGGGTACCTGCTGTCGCTGCATTTCGTCGTGCACCACGCGATCCACGGCCACCTGATCGACCGCCGTGCCGTTCACCGCACCGCGCGGCTGATCGCGTTGCCACCACGGTGCGCGCAACGGCACCGCTCGTGGCGCCACCTGGTCGAGCGTATTGGCGTCGTACAGGAGGCCGCCTCGCATGACGTGGCGAATGCTGGTGCTGTTGCGGATATCGGCCAGCGGATCACGATCGAGAATCAGCAGGTCGGCCAGCTTCCCCGCTTCGAGGGTACCGATGTCGGTTCCCAGGCCGAGCGCCTGCGCACCGTGACGCGTGGCCACCTGCAGCACCTCGTGGTTGCTCATGCCCCCCTGTGCCAGCAGCTGCATTTCCCAGTGCACCTGCAGTCCCTGCATCTCTCCGTGCCCACCGAGCGCCACTGTGCCTCCGGCGTGCAGGATGGCCGCCGCGCCAGCCGCCGTTTCGCGGTCGTTGTAGTCCTCATCGGGGAAGGCGAGCAGACGTTGCGCCGTCCGGGCGAACAGTTCGCTCGACGGGAAGAAGCGCTGCAGACGCAGGTCGTCCGCTGGGCGCTCGGTGGCGTGGAGCCGGTAGATCGGCAGGGCCCCGCCGAAACTCACCAGCAACGTGGGTGTGTAGGCGATGCCGCTCTTCGCCATCAACTGCACGGCATCGTCGTAGAGGACCGTGGGCAGGGCATGCTCGTTGCCGGCGAATCCGTCGAGAGCGTGCGTGAGCCCCAGCTTGTCATCGCTGCCTCCCTCGGTCGTGGTGAGCATCCCCAGTTCACGACTGGCCTGCACCATCCACTGGCGCTGCTGCCGGTTACCCAGGAGGTAGCTCTTGAGCAGCCACGTGCCGTAATCATCGCGGTAGCGCCGGGCGATCGCCCGCGTCTCATCGAGCGATCGGGGATCGAGGTCGCTGAACAGTCCCGGCCCGGTCGACGTGATGCGCGGACTCGGCACACCGGCCACCTCCACGAGATCGCTCAACCCGAAGATGTCGGCACTCGTCTGCGGATCGCGGATGGTAGTGACGCCGTACGCGAGATTGGCGTACACACTCGGGGTCTCCGGCTCCAGCAGTTCGCGCCGGTACTGCCAGTGGGCGTGCACATCGACGATGCCGGGCATGATCGTACTCCCGCTCACGTCGTGCACCGTGGCACCTGCCGGGACTGCCACCGTTCCGCGGGGGCCGATCGCCGTGATCCGGTCATCCGTGATCACGATGTCGGCGTTGGCGACAATTTCGTTGCCACGCATCGTGATGGCCTTCGCACCGCGCAGTACGCGCGTTCCGCTGCCCGTCATGCGCGGCAGCTCCACCGCCAGCGAGACCGTCGTCTGCTCCGCATCGCCGGCCACGCCGTTCGCACGGAGGCCGGCACGGCGATGGAGATTGGGGCCGGTGGTCCACGCGATCCCCCCGGCGGGGCTCCAGGTAAACGACGTGGTGGCCCCTGACTGCACCAGTCCGGCGCCCGTGAGCTCCAGCACCGGCGGCTCGGTACCGGTGCCCGTTGGACGGGAGACGAGATGCAAGCGGTCGCCGGTCTGCACGAGCATGTGCGCGCCATTCGGGCTCACGCGGATGTCGCCGCCGGCAATACGGCTTCGCACCTCCACGCGGAGCGCGCCGCCCTCCACCGGCATGCTCATCACGCCCGCGGGCCCGCTGAGCATCACCCGCGTGGGATCAGCGGAAAAATGCGGATGGCGCGCGCCCTGCACCTTGCCCAGCAGCTGCATGGCACCGGATGCTCCGGCCGTCGTGAAGCGTACGAGCTGCGCGTCGGTCGGTACCGCGAGTGGCTGCTGCACCCGCGCGCTCGACAACGGCGCGCGCACGGCGAACAGATGCGCACCGTCGGGGCTCCACACGGGATCGATGAAGTACGCGGGGGCTTCGCTCATTCGGACCGGCACGCCGCCGCCCGCCCGGACCTTCCACACATGCCCGCCCTCGGCGGTCCACGTGACGAACGCGAGCCACTGCCCATCGGGCGACCACGTGGGCATGAACTCGCGTGGCTCGACCGTGCTGGTCACCCGCTTCGGGGCATCGCCCTGCGGCGTGGTCACGAAGACACGCCCCATCATCGAGTAGGCGACGCGCCCGTTTGCCGCGATGGCCACCTGCTGCGCCATGCGGCCACGAACGGCGCCGGTCGCGAGGCGATGTGCCACGGCTGGTCGGTCCGGCAGCTCAGCACGCCATGTGGCGGTGAACGGCACCACCTGATCGGCTCCGGTGGCGAGATCGAGCCGATGAATCTGTCCGCCAAACGCGGCAAGCACGGCCCGGTCGTCTGCCGTGAACGCGTAGCCGGGAATGACGTCGCGCGACGAACGGGACTCGAGCTGATTGCGGTCGATCGGATAGGCAAGCCACCGCTCAGTGTCATTCGAGAGATCACGCAGGCGCAGTCCCGTACGCCCGCGGCTCTGGGCGGCATACACCAGCCACCGTCCGTCACTCGACGTAACGGGAGCCATCGCCACGAACTCGTTCAGTGTGACCGGCTCGTCGCGCTGCGTGGCGGGATCGCGTCGCATGATCGCAGCGGTGGCTCCCTGCCGCACACCATAGGCGCGCGGCGTGAGACTCGTGTACCACAGCGCCCCGTCGCGCGCGACATGCGCGGAGTACGGCCCGGGCGCCGGCGCCGAGACCAGCCCCGAGGGTTGGCCGTTGCTGTTGGCGACCACCTTGGTCGCCGCCCCCGATGCCACGTCGAACCGCCACAGCTCGGCGATGCGGTTCTCGATGACCGTGGCGTAGATCGCGCGACCGTCCGGACTCCACGCTGGCGACAGCATGACCGCGCGCGGGACCGTACTGAGCGGGCGCGCACCGCTGCCGTCGGCCGACGCGATCCACACGTTGTCGCTGCCGCTCTCGTCGCTGATGTAGGCCAGCGTGCGGCCGTCGGGGGCATAACGCGGCTGCGACTGCCAGGCGCGTCCCGTGAGCAGTGGGGTGGCCGTCCCGCCGCCGGACGGCAGCGTGTACAGATCCCCCAGCAGCTCGAACACCAGGCCGCGGCCGTCTGGAGCGGCGTCGAGCGACATCCACGTGCCTTGCGACACGGTGATGGCGACCGGCCGTTGCGCGGACGCGGGCGTTCCCATGGCCCCCGCGGCCATCAGCAGCGCGGCCAGCGTGATGGCCCGGGGCAGGCGGTACGCAGGCAGGGGGCGCGCTGCGTGGCGAAGAGTCTCCGGCATCGTCGAGGAAGAGGCGGGTGCGGTCAGGCAGTCCCAGCGCGATCGGCAGGGTGTGCGGAATATGCAGCGAATCGGGATGGCCGCCCGGCGTCAGCCCCTCGCGAACCGCGCCAGCGAAAAGAGGCCGATATCGTGGGCGGTACTCCCGCTCGTCACGAGGTCCGCGCAGATCTCGCCGATCACACTCGAAAACTTGAAGCCGTGCCCGGAGCACGGGCTCACGAGTAGCACCTCGGGAGCCTCGGGCGACCGGTCCACGATGAAATGCTCGTCGGGGGTATTGGTGAAAACGCAGGTGGTTCGAGCGAGCAATGCCCCGTTCGCGTTCGGGAAATACCGGACCGTCGCACGCCGGAGTGCCTCCTCGTCCTCCGGGTGCACCTGCCGATCCATGCGATCAGGATGCACCTGCTCGAAGCGATGGTGGTACTTCCCGATCTTGAAGCCGGGCACGCCATATTCAGGAAACCCGTAATACGTCCCCTCCGTCGCCTCCAGCACGAAGACGGGAAAGGCGGCCGGATCGAACGGCGCCCCCGGATCGACGCCAAACCAGCCGAGCACCTGCCGCTCGGGTGACAGAAGCGGGGCAAGCGACGGGGCGAGGTCGGCCATCCACGGCCCCGCCGTCAGCACGACCTGACCGGCGTCGACGCTGCCGCGGTCGGTGCGCACGCGCACGCCACCGGAGTACGGCTCCACGGCCAGCACGCGCGTATTCGCCATGAGCTCGGCGCCGGAGGCCTGCGCTTCGGCAAGATGTCGCTGGATGCACCGCTCCGGGGTGAGAAAGCCGGCATCCGGCTGCCACACCGCCTTGAGTTCGGGGGAGGGCTGCCACCCGGGAAACCGCCGGGCAATGTCGCCGGCCTCGAGTACCTCATGGGGGAGCTCGTGCTCACGGCAGCTGCGCAGCGAGCCCTCGAAGACCACGCCCCCGGCCGGTCCCACGTCGAGCCCGCCCGTAACGTGCAGCAGCGGTTCGTCGAGGCCGCGTTCGAGCTCCCGCCAGAGTTCGAACGAGCGTCGGAGCAAGGGCACGTACGACGGGTCTTCGAAATAGGCCAGCCGGATGATCCGCGTGAGACCATGCGACGACCCCCGATCGTGCCCCGGGGTGAACCGTTCGATCCCCAGCACCCGCTGCCCGCGTGCGGCGAGATGCCGGAGCGCGGCGCTCCCCATGCCCCCCAGTCCCACCACAATCGCCTCGTAACCGGCCATCGCTCCCTCGTG
>CAZNZG010000214.1:0-6126 GCA_964577455.1 uncultured Gemmatimonas sp.
TCGCTGCGTTCATCCTCACCAAGACCCGTCAGGATCATCCCGGCAAGGAGCGAGACTGGCCCAAGGGTGATCCGCCCGCCGATGTGGCCTACGCCACGACCGCGGCACGGAAGGCCGGTCTCCGAATGCCGGCTCCCCGTCCGCTCCTCAGCCGCCGCGTTTCTCCAGACTCTCTGTCCCGATGACTCGACCGTCCACTCCGCAGCCCCGCCGTGCCTTTCTCGCCCGTCTCGGTGCCTTCGGTGCATCGCTGGGCGTGCTCTCTCCGCGTGCCGTTGCGGCCATGGAGCCCGACCGCTCGAGCAAGGACGATCCGTGGGTCGCGCGGCTGCGTGGAGCGCACCGCGTAGTCTTCCACTCGCACATGCCCACCGAGGGGCTGGCGTTGCGCTGGGCCCAGACGTTCCTCGATACGCAGAAGAGTGCGTACGGGATCACCGACGGCGACATGAGCGTGCTCGTTGGATTGAACGGGCGATCGGTCGGCTGGTTTTTCAACGATGCCATGTGGGCCAAGTACCCGACGATCGGTGAAGTGATGGGCGCACCGGGCAGCCGCAACCCGCAGAGCGCGGCGATCGCGGCATTGGCGTCGCGCGGGGTGATTCTGCTGGCGTGCGCGAACTCCATCCGCGCCTCTGGGCAGCGTTTTCTACCGGAACCCGGACGGAATGACGCGACGGCGCGCACCGCCTTCGGCGACGACGTTCGCGCGAATCTGATCGCAGGCGTTGACGTCGTGCCGGCCATGATCGTGACGCTACAGCAGGCGCAGGACCGAGGCTGCCGCTACATCTACGCAGGCGGATAAACAGCCCGAGGAACGAACGCAAAAGGGGAGCGACGTTCCCGCACGGGAACCTCGCTCCCCTTCTGCGTGCCTTGCGGCTCAGATACGCGGCAGCGTGACGCCGTGCTGTCCCTGATACTTCCCCTTCTTGTCTCCGTAGCTTACCTCGGGATCCTCGTCACCCGTCAAGAACACCACCTGCGCGATCCCCTCATTCGAGTAGATCTTCGCGGGCAGCGGCGTGGTGTTCGAGATCTCGAGCGTCACGTAGCCTTCCCACTCCGGCTCGAAGGGCGTGACGTTGGTGATGATGCCACAGCGCGCATAGGTACTCTTGCCCACGGTGAGCGTGAGCACGTTGCGCGGAATACGGAAGTACTCCACGCTGCGCGCGAGGGCGAAGGAATTCGGGGGCACGATGCACACGTCCCCCTCGAACTCCACGAAGCTCTTCGGATCGAACGCCTTGGGGTCGACGATCGAACTGAGCACGTTCGTGAAGATCCGGTATTCGGACGCCACACGCATGTCATAGCCATACGAACTCACGCCATACGAGATGACTCCCTGACGGACCTGGCGATCCTCGAACGGTTCGATCATGCCGTGTTCTCGCGCCATGCGCGTGATCCAGCGATCTGAGCAGAGCCCCATGAGCGTTTCGATGAGCAGAAGGTGGCAATGACGGAATAGGACCGACCGGTCCATTCACCGGAGCGCCCGAGGCGCCGACACTGTTGGCTAAGCTACTTCCGACCGCCGAACCCCGCCAAATCGGGTTCGCCGGTTACTTCGTTCAAAAAGAATTCCGCATGCCGTTGAGGGATTCCGGTCCCGTTTATACCTTCCCTCGAGTTGTTTGTGAATTCTTTCACGAAGTCACTCCCCCTTCGTGATCTGTCGGATCCCTGCTGCGCTGCGATGCTACGCAATTATCTGCCGGTCCTGCTGCTTCTCGGCTTCGTGATTCTGAACGCGGTGCTGATCCTCGGCATCGCCCACCTCACCACGAAGTCGCAGCCCACCCCGGTCAAGTCGCAGCCCTACGAGTCGGGCATCAGCCCGCTCGGCGACGCGCGTGACCGCTTCTCGGTCAAGTTCTACCTGGTCGCCATGCTCTTCATCGTCTTCGACATCGAGACGGTGTTCATGATCCCGTGGGGCGTCCAGTACCGGCAGCTCTCCTGCAAGGTGCCCCTCGTCGCCAACGCCTGTCCGAGCGGACAGTTGTCGTTCTTCGGCCTGGGAGAGATGGTCGTATTCGCGCTCATCCTCATGGTCGGTTTCATTTATGTCTGGAAGAAGGGAGCGCTGACGTGGGACTGAGCCCCGCCAACGATTCGCGTCTCGTGCAGGTGGACCCGGGGTCGCAAGACGGCTGGGTGACCACGCGCCTAGACCTCCTCGTGAATTGGGCCCGCGCGGGCTCCCTGTGGCCGATGCCATTCGGGACCGCCTGCTGTGCCATCGAGTTCATGGCCACCGCCGCGAGCCGGTTCGATCTTTCGCGCTTCGGCATGGAACGGCTGAGCTACTCGCCGCGTCAGGCCGACGTGCTGCTGTGTGCGGGCCGGGTACCGCTCAAGCTCGCCCCGGTACTGCGCCGCATCTATCAGCAGATGCCGCAGCCCAAGTGGGTGATCTCCATGGGGGCGTGCGCGTCCACCGGCGGCATGTTCGACAACTATGCGGTGGTGCAGGGGATCGACACGATCATCCCCGTCGATGTCTACGTGCCGGGATGCCCGCCGCGCCCGGAAGCGCTCATGCACGGCATCATCATGCTGCAGAAGAAGGTCATGCGTGAGCGCCTGCGCGATGCCACGCGCCACGTGGAGATCGAACCGGATCCGGCGAGCCAGCTGTATATCCCGCCGTCGCGCATCGACGAGCTCTCGGAACCGTTCGGCAACTCCGTGCACCAGACCCGGTCGGCTCCATGACGACACCGACGACGGAGAACCTGCCCGCCGCCCCCGTGGTCATGGGGGCAGTCGCCGCCGATGCGAATGATTCCCCCATCACGCCGGTCAACGTGCCGCGCACCGGAGCGCCCGCCAACCCCACGGCGAGCACCCTCGCGGTTCGCTTCGGTGCAGCAGTCCTGCGCACCGAGGTGATCTGGGGGGAAACGACCGTCTATGTCACGCGTGACGCGCTGCACGACATCGTGCGTTTCCTGCACGACGAGCCGTCGGAGCGCTACGACTATCTGGTGGACGTGACGGCCGTCGAGTACCGGGACGGCACGCGTCCCATCGAGGTGGTGTGGCACCTGCGTGCACTCGGACACCGTCGATTTCTCCGGCTCAAGGTGGAGTTGCCACGGCGTGGACCACTCTGGGTGCCGAGCATCTTCGACATCTACTCGGGTGCTGATTGGCTCGAGCGCGAATGCTTCGACATGTTCGGCATCCGCTTCGAGGGGCATCCTGATCTCCGTCGCCTGCTCATGTGGGAGCAATACCGCGAGGGACATCCGCTGCGGAAAGACTTCCCGCTGCGTGGCCGCTTCTCGCGCGCGGAGCAACTCAAGCAGGCACTCGCCGCCGATCCTGAAGCACGGTATTCGATGGAGGAACTGAGCATCGCCGAGGCGTTCGATTCCCTCCCCGACGACATGAAGAAGCGCCTCGCCGAACGCGCCTCGCATGGTGAGCTGGAGGAAGGCGAGTGAGCACGCGTCGCACCATCGAAGTGGCGCTTGGCACGAGCGGCCTTGATGCACAGGGGCAGCCTCTGCGCGCGCCCCTGGTCTCGCAGGGAGGCCGCGCCGTGGCCCTCGACGCCCCGACAGCAACGGCAACGCCAGAGCCCGAGCTGCAGGCCGATCACATGCTGATCAACATCGGCCCGCAGCATCCGGCCACGCACGGCGTGCTCCGGCTCGTGCTGGAGCTCGACGGTGAAACCGTGGTGCGGTGCATTCCGCACATCGGCTATCTGCACTGCGGCTTCGAGAAGATCGGCGAGTATCGCCAGTACAATCAGATCATCCCGTGGACCGACCGCGAGGATTACCTCAATTCGCCGGGCAACAACGTGGCGTTCGTCCTCGGGGCGGAACGCCTGTTCGGCGTGGGGATGACCGAGCGCACCAAGGTGCTGCGCGTGATCCTCATGGAGCTCTCGCGCATCATTTCGCACCTCGTGTGGCTCGGCACCACCTCGGTCGACATCGGGGCGTTCACGCCGTTCCTGTGGCTGTATCAGGAACGTGAGAATGTCTACAACCTGCTGGAGGCATGGGTGGGGGCACGACTCACCACCACCAGCACGCGGGTGGGCGGCATGGCTGCGGACATTCCCGACGGGTGGCTCGACGGCCTGCGGGCGTTCCTCAAGGGCTTCCCGAAGACGCTCGAAGAGTCGGTGCGCATGCTGGAGACCAACGCCATCTGGGCCGGCCGTACGGTGGGCCTCGGTGCGATGAGCGCCCAGGAAGCGGTGAACGCCGGACTTTCCGGCCCCATGCTGCGGGCCTCGGGTGTGGCGTACGACGTCCGCAAGGACTTCCCGTATCTCGACTACGAGACGTACGACTTCGACGTGCCGGTGGGCACCGCCGGCGACGTGTACGACCGTTTCCTCGTGCGCGTCGAGGAAATGCGACAGAGCGTCCGCATCCTCGAGCAGGCCGTGAAGCGGCTGCCCGATGGCCCGATCAACATCGATGACCCGCGCCTCATCCTGCCGCCGAAGCACAAGGCCACGAGCGAGATGGAAAGCATGATCCATCACTTCAAGCTCGTCATGGAAGGCCCGCGGCCTCCCGCCGGTGAGTGCTACGTGCCGGTGGAGAGCCCCAAGGGCGAGAAGGGCTATTACTTCGTGAGCGACGGGACGTCCAAGCCGGTGCGTTGGCGCATCCGCCCCCCGTCGTTCGTCAACCTGTCGGCGATTCCACGCATGGTGGAGGGTCATCTCCTCTCCGACGTGATCGCCATCAATGCCAGCATCGACATCGTGATGGGAGAGATCGACCGATGAGCCACGGCCCCTCAGCCAGCGGCGGCGCCCTCGTGGCCGCTCCGCCGCACGGGCATCATCACGATGAGCCGCATGAGGCGGTGTTCGTTGGAGCGGCGCGTGCGGAGCTCGACAAGATCCTGTCCCGTTACCCGACGAAGCAGGCGGCGCTGCTCCCGGCGTTGTGGATGCTGCAGGACGCGCGCGGTTGGGTGAGCGAGAAGGGGATCGAGGAAGTGGCGCAGGCGCTGGCGCTCACGCCGGCGTACATCAAGGGAGTGGTGAGCTTCTACACCATGTATCACCAGCACCCCGTCGGTCGCCACTTCATCCAGGTGTGCACCACCACGCCGTGCAACGTGTGCGGCGCGGAAGATGTGGTGAAGAGCTTCCTCGAGCACACCGGTTGCGGCGACCTCGGGCTGACGAGCGGCGACGGCAAGTACACGGTGATCGAGGTGGAATGTCTCGGTGCCTGTGGTTTCGCCACCCCGGTCATGATCAACAACGACTTCATCGAATCCGTGACACCCGAGTCGGTGCCGCGCATTCTGTCGGAGCTGAAGTAATGGGATACCCGCATACGTCGCATCCGCGGGAAACGCCGGTGCTCTCGAAGTACTTCGGTGACGCCGAGGCCCGCACGCTCGACGGCTGGCGCGCTCGCGGTGGCTATGAGGCGCTGCAGAAGGCGCTCACCACCGATCCGCAGGAACTGCAGACGATCGTGAAGGACTCCGGCCTCCGTGGCCGCGGTGGTGCCGGCTTCCCCACGGGCATGAAGTGGTCGTTCATGAAACCCGACGGGAAGACGCATTACCTGTGCTGCAACGCCGACGAATCGGAACCGGGCACCTTCAAGGACCGCGAGATCCTGCGGTGGACGCCGCACGGCCTTGTGGAGGGTGTGGCACTTGCCGCACACGCCATCTATGCCGAGACGGCGTACATCTACATTCGTGGCGAGTTCACGGAGCCGTACGCGCGCGTCACCAAGGCCGTCGAGGAGGCATATGCCGCCGGCGTACTTGGCGCCAACGCCATGGGGTCCGGCAAGCGCGTGGATGTGCACGTGCACCGTGGAGCGGGGGCGTACATCTGCGGTGAAGAAACCGCCCTCATGAATTCGCTCGAGGGCCGTCGCGGCAATCCGCGCATCAAGCCGCCGTTCCCCGCGGTCGCCGGCCTGTTCGGCAAGCCGACCACGATCAACAACGTGGAAACGCTCACCACCGTGCCGTACATCATCAAGAACGGCGCTGAGTGGTACAAGCAGTTCGGTCGTCCCGACAACCCCAAGAGCATCGGGACCAAGCTGTTCTCGGTGTGCGGCAACATCAGCCGCCCCGGCAACTACGAGGTCGCCC
>CAZNZG010000215.1:0-6074 GCA_964577455.1 uncultured Gemmatimonas sp.
CGCCGCGCTCCTGTATCACAGTGCGCTGCTCGTGAGCGCCGAGCGGGCACAGGGAAACAGTTGCGTGGAGCTCGCGGCGTGGGGGGGGCAGCCCACGCCCGCTGTGGGGGTGGCCTTCGTTTTAACCGACGCCCGCGAGTGGGCGGCACGGCTGCTGCAGAGTGGTCGGTGCGCAGCACCTGGCGAGGTCGGGACACGTCCGCTCGTACTCGAGGGGCACCGTCTCTACCTCCGACGGTTCCACGCCGCCGAACAGCGCCTCGCGGCAGCGATCCACCGGCGACTCGCGCGGAGCGAGGCCGTCGGTCTGACCGCGTCGTCCACACTGTTCCGGCAGCTGTTCCCGAGTGCATCGTCGACCGCCGATTGGCAGGCCGTGGCGGCAGCGGCGGCACTGCGCTCCAATCTGGTGTTCATTACGGGTGGGCCTGGTACAGGCAAGACCACCGTCGCCGCCAAGCTGCTGGCGCTGCTGTTGCATCGCACCCCGGATTTGGAGATCGCCGTGGCGGCTCCCACGGGCCGGGCTGCCGCACGACTGGCCGAAGCGATCGGTGGGGCGGTGCAGCGGGAGCAGCTCGACGAGATCGTCGGCCACCATCTGCCGTCGGCCGGAAGCACACTGCATCGTCTGCTGGGGTACCAGCCATGGACCGAACGCTTCCGCTTCCACGCCGCACATCGGCTGCCGCATGATGTGGTCGTGATCGATGAGGCGAGTATGGTCGATCTGCTCATGATGGACGCGCTCTTTGCGGCCGTTCGCGACAGTGCGCGCATCATCGTGCTCGGTGACCCCGATCAACTCGCCAGCGTGGATACCGGCTTCGTGCTGGGAGATGTGGTGCGCGCTGCCGCTGTAGCGGGGGGGAGCGCCCCGGAACGTCACTCCGCCGCGCTTGCCACCGCCTACGCGGAGCTCGCGGGTGCCGATCCGGCCGTGCTCGAGCCGCAGGATGCATCGTGCGGTGGCGTGGCCCCGCTTCGTGATGCCGTGGTGCGCCTGCGCGTCTCCTATCGCTTCGGCGCGCAGCCCGGTATCGGGGCATTGGCCATGGCGATCCAGACCGGTGATGCCACACGAGCGCTCGAGGTGTTGCGTGACCCGCGGTACCACGAGGTGACCGTACACCCCCTGGCATCGATCGGGGCGATGCTGGCACCGATTCAGGAGCACGTGCGCGAGTACCTCGATGCCGATGCCCCTGCGGGAGTGCTCGCGGCCTTGTCCAGATTTCGCCTGCTGTGCGCCCTGCGCGACGGCGACTCCGGTGTGTCGGGACTCAACGAGGCAATCGAGCAGTGGCTTCGTGCGATGGGGCGCAGCACCACTGGCTGGTACGACCATCGACCCGTCCTCATCACCGCCAGCGACGCCGCCACCGGTCTCTTCAACGGCGATGTGGGGGCCACCTTCGCCGTCGATGGCGTACCCATGGTGCATTTCCCGTTGCCCGGGGGCGGGGTACGGTCCTTCGCGCCATCGCGGCTGCCGGCACATGAGACAGCGTGGGCCATGACGATCCACAAATCACAGGGCTCCGAGTTCAACCACGTGCTGTTGGTCCTCCCCGACGTGGACAGCCGCATTCTCACCCGCGAACTCCTGTACACCGGGCTCACGCGGGCAAAGGAGTCCGTGACCGTGATCGGGAGCCCGGAGATGATCCGGTTGGCCGCGTCGCGCACCGTGGCCCGATCCTCCGGACTGGTGGAGCGCCTCGGCGTTTCGCCCTGAGAGGGTCAGCGGCTCCGAATCCTCGCACGTATGTTCAGAGCGCGCCGGCCACGGGCAACGTGGTGGGCGATCCGATGGTTCTGCACGAGGCATTCCCTGATCCTCCATGCACATGCACAAGACTTCGCGTTCGACCTGGCAACCGACGGCACGGCTCATGGCCGCGCTGCTGCTCGTTGCTGCTCCCGATGTGGCCTCCGCGCAGGGCGAGGCGCCGTTCCTGCGCGTACGTGTCGATGAGGCCCGCAATCGGGCGCTGCTCGACATTCCGCAGGGGCAGCTGAACAAGGAGTTCCTGCATTCGGTCACGCTGGCCACCGGGTACGGCAACAGCGCGCTCGATCGTGGACAGACGGGGCCAAGCGGCATCGTGCGGCTGGAGCGCCGGGGTAACCGCGTGCTCATGGTGCGCGACAACATGATGGCACGCGCTCCCAAGGGTGATGCGGCCAATCAGCGTGCGGCGAGCGAGGCGTTTCCTCGCTCGATCGTGGCGTCGTTGCCGATCGAGAAGGACAGCGCCGGCACGATCGTGGTGGATGCCAGCAGCGTCTTCCTCGCCGATGCCTATGGCGTGGCCGATCTGCTCCGCGCCGGTGGCAGCGCTGGCGGCACGGCCGCGGCGGCGGCCGGGGTGGGGAACTATCGAGTGGATGCCGCCCGCAGTTATCTCGACGGCGAGCGGACGCGCGCCTTTCCGCGCAACGCCGAAGTCCACGCCGTGCTCACCTTCGTGAGCGACGGAGCAGCGCGTGGCCGCGGCGGCGTGGCCCCCGACCCGCGCGCGCTCACCTTCGAATTGCATCACTCGCTGGTGGTGCTTCCCGATACCAACGGGTATCGCCCGCGCGACTACGATCCACGCTTCGGCTATGGTGGCACGCAGTTCTTCGACCTCTCGAAGGGCTTCGACGGCGACTATCGCGGGGGATACATCAACCGGTGGCGGTTGGTGCCCAAGGATCCGGCAGCGTACGCGCGGGGCGAACTGGTGGAGCCGGTCACCCCCATCACCTACTACCTCGATCCCGGCATCCCGGCGCCGTATCGCGAAGCCTTCCGCGAAGGAGGGAACTGGTGGGCCAAGGTCTTCGAGGCCGCCGGCTTCCGCAACGCGTTCCGTGTGCTCGATCTGCCGGCGGGTGCAGACCCCATGGATGCCCGCTACAACATGCTGATGTGGGTGCATCGCACCGGGCCGGGTCCCAGTGTGGGGCCGAGCTACTCGGATCCGCGTACCGGCGAAATCGTCCGCGCCGTCGTGCGAATGGATGCGTGGCGTTCGCTCATCGACTACAACATCTGGGCGGGTACGGTGCCGGCCGCTGGCGCCAACGGCCCCAACCTCGCGGCCGACGTGTTCGCCATGGCACGCCGCCGCCAGCACACGGCACACGAAATCGGACACACGCTCGGCCTCCAGCACAACTACATCGCCTCGGCGCAGGGGCGCTCGAGTGTGATGGACTATCCGTTCCCGCTCATCACGCTCACCGACGCGGGTACGCCGGATCTGCGTGATTCGTATCGGACCGGGCCGGGTGCCTGGGACACCCTCGCCATTCGTCTGGGCTACACCTGGTATCCCGATGCTGCCGCCGAGCAGCGGGGGTTGGCCGCGATCATGAAGGACGGGATCGCGAAGAACATTCGCTTTATCAACGATACGTACGCGGATGCCAGCGGCTCCATTCCGTTCGTCACCCGCTGGGACGAAGGCGCCACGCCGTTCGATGCGGTAAGTCGAAGCGTGAAGGTGCGTCGTGTGCTCATCGACAAGTTCGACGAGCGGGCGATTCAGCCGGGTGAGCCAATGGCGCTCCTCAACATGCGGTTCGCGCACGTGTACCTGCATCACCGCTACTCGCTCGAGGCGATGGCGAAGTATGTGGGCGGCATGGACTTCACCTTCGCCCTGCGCGGCGATGGTCAGGCCCCCACGACCGTCGTCCCGGTGGCCGACCAGCGGCGGGCGCTCGGCGCACTCCTCGATGCACTCGCCCCGTCGGAATTGGTGGTGCCGGAGCGCGTACAGCGGCTCATCCCGCCGCCGCCGCCGGGCTTCAATACGGCGCAGACGTGGATCGAGGGCGCCAGCACGCCGTTCGATGTCATCACCCTCGCCGGTGGCCTTGCCACCGAAGTGGTGGGGTACCTGCTGGATCGTGAACGGACCGCGCGGCTCGTGCAGTTCGCCGCCAGTGATCCCAAGGCACTCACCTTGCACGAAGTGATGGATGCGCTGGTGTCACGCACGTGGGGCGCACCGCTGCCGCGCACGAGCGCCGAACGGGCGGTCCTGCGTGCCGTACAGCGTGCCACGCTCGATAGACTGCTCGACATGGCTGGCGATGCCCGGGCGCTGCCGGATGTTCGTGCAGCGGCCCTACGTCATGTCCAACTGCTCGATGCGCGTCTCGCCAAGACGGTGAGCACGGATCCGGCGCAGACCGCCCATGTGGCAGCGGCACGCGTGGATATCGAACGTCTGCTCGATGGCGAAGATGTGCCGTCGGCACGGCCGCGGTTCCCCGTGATCATTCTGCCCTGGCCCTGATGGTCTGATGGTCTGATTGTCTGATGGCCGTGGCGGTTCGGCCACGTGGATCCACCACGAATGGCGGCATGTGCAACGTGGCGAGACTCTCGGGTCTCGCCACGTTTTTTTGGCGATAGGCGTTGACAACGATGACGAGCTCGGCAGTTTGCTCCATTGTGGAAACGAGCACGCCGGCGCCCATCGATCTTGCCAAGGAGTCCGCGCTCCGGGATCTCTCCCGGTTGCTGTTGTGGCTCTTTCTGCCCGGGGTTTCGCTGCTCTTCTTCGCGAGCTGGCAGACCAGCATCAACGAGCCGCTGCGCTACCCGGTGTACGTGCTCATCCCGGTGGTGGGGTTGCTCATCCGACCGGCCCCCACGCGGCCGTTGCAGCGTCGTGGTGAACTGGCGATCGGCGCCCTCGTGTTCACCTGCATGTTGATCCTGATCAAGTCGGGCCCCCGCCACCCGAACATCGTGGGTCTCATCGCGATGACTTTCTCACTCGCAGCGCTGTTCGGTGGTGTGCGGTGGTTGTCGCGTCTCGTGATGCTCTTTATCGCCGGCGGCGTGGTGGGCGTGGCGCTCCGTGCGCTGGGCGTGATGACATTCCCCACGTATCCCCCGCAAACGATCGTCGACGAGACGATCCGCCTGACGATCGCCCTCGCGTCCTGTGTATTCATCGGGCGTGTGCTGTACAGCACGGTCGGCATCTACCGCGACGCCAATCTGCGTGAGCAGGATACGTATGCGAGGCTCCTCGATGTGGAGCGCGCCGCGCAGCGACTGCAGCGCCAGGAGCTCGCCGCCACGATGGCGCGTGGTATGGCGCACGATCTTGCCAACTTCATGCAGGTCATGACGGCCAGCATGGAACTCATGCAGCAGGCCGATGATCGTGAGGTGCGCGGTCAGGTGGCGGCGGATGCGTCGGTCATCGCAGCACGCGCCACGCGCACGCTGCGGGCGCTGCTCGCGGTGGGCAAGGTTGCCCCTGAGCATGAGACGGGTGATGGCACCACCAGCGATCGCGGCGGCGCCAATGTGCACGATCTGTGTGGGCGTTTGGTGAGCGTGCTCGAGCCGGTGGTCGGTACGCGTATCGAGGTATCGGTGCAGTGCCGTACCTCCGCACGCGTGGCGATGCGTGCCGACAAGCTCGAACAGGTGTTGCTCAATCTCGCCTTCAATGCCCGCGATGCGATGCCGGAAGGTGGGACGCTGTCCTTCGCTGCCGACGATGCCGCACGCACCGGGGATGCCGTCTCCCCAAGGGAGAATCCGGACGCCGTGCGGATCACGGTGACGGACACGGGAGTCGGTATTCCGGTGGAACTGCAACAACGGATCTTCGATCCGTACGTGACCACCAAGCCGACAGGCGAAGGCACGGGTCTTGGCCTCGCGATCGTGGCCCGGGCCGTGGAGGACGTTGGCGGGCGCGTGGAGGTCTTCAGTGACGTGGGGCAGGGTACGCGCTTCGTCCTGACCATCCCCGCGGTCAGTGCCTTGCCGGTGGACTGACTCGCCGGGCTAGTTCAGCGGGCTTCCCGGGCGAGTCGCAACAGCGCCCACAGCACCCACGCACCGCTCACGATGTGCATGAGCTCCGTGGCGACCACGGTGGTGAGCGTGAACAGCTCCGCGCCTTCCATGTACGGCTCGTAGGCCGCGGCCACGGGGCCCACGCCGTATACGCCGATCACGATGGTGGCGATCACCGTGAACCAGCGGACCGCGTGCTCGGTGTAGCGCGCGAGCAGCCAGTACACCACACCGGCCAGTACGGCGCCGA
>CAZNZG010000216.1:0-6067 GCA_964577455.1 uncultured Gemmatimonas sp.
CCGGGGCCCTGCGCCGCAAGCGACGCCGGGAGGAACAGCCCGCAGGCAAGAAGAGCAGACGAAAATGCGCGCACGGGCACGGGGCAAACTCCGGAGGGCGGGAGACCAGACAAGACCGAACGGACGAAATCGAACCGCCCAACCTTACGACCGGTGAACGGCTTGCACCACCCTGCGCCCGTGCTATTCCGACGCGAGGGTCTCCAGCTCTTCCCAGCGCGACATGGCCACGAGGAGATCCTCCTCCAGCCTCGCCAGACTGGCGTTGACCGTGAGCACGCGCTGGCCATCCCGCAGCACATTCGGGTCGGCCAGCAGTGCCAACGCCGCATCGCGCTCTCCTTCGAGCGCAGCGATGCGATCGGGCAGCGCTTCGAGCTCCTTGGTCTCCTTGTATGAGAGCTTCCGCTTCCTGGGGGCGGCCGGCGCGGCGGTCGCGGCCACCGGCGTGACCGGGGCGGCGGCCGGCGCCTTGCTCACCGCTGGCGCATCCGGCAACGCAGGACGCTGGCGCACCCAGTCGGAATAGCCACCCGCGTATTCCTTCACCGTACCCTGCCCCTCGAACACCAGCGTGCTGCTCACGACGGCATCGAGGAAGGCACGGTCGTGCGATACGAGCAGCAGGGTGCCACTGAACTCCACCAGCAGCTGTTCGAGCACATCGAGCGTCTCCATGTCGAGATCGTTCGTCGGCTCGTCGAGCACCAGCACGTTGAACTGTCTGGTGAACAGCCGTGCCAGCAGTACGCGGTTCCGCTCACCACCGCTCAGCGCGCGAATGGGCGTGCGCGCGCGGTCGGCCGAGAAGAGGAAGTCGGAGAGGTAGCCGTGGATATGACGGCGTTGGCCGCCCACCTGTACCCAGTCGGTCCCATCGCCGACGGCCTCGATCACACTCTTCTCCGGATCGAGCTGCTCGCGCAGCTGATCGAAGTAGGCGATTTCGAGATTGGTCCCGTGCCGCACGCTCCCTTCCTGCGGCTCCAACTCCTTCAGCAGCAGCTTGATGAGCGTGGTCTTCCCCGAGCCGTTGGGGCCCACGAGCCCCACCCGATCACCGCGCATGATCGTGGTGGTGAGGTGGCGCACGATGGGGCGGGCGCCGTGCGCAAAGGTGAGCCCCTGCGTTTCCAGCACCAGGCGGCCCGATCGTTCGGCTTCCTGAATCTGGGCACGCGTGGTGCCAACGCGCTCACGGCGCTGCATCCGCTCCACGCGCATGGCCTCGAGCGCCCGCACGCGTCCCTCGTTGCGGGTGCGCCGCGCCTGAATCCCCGTGCGGATCCAGGTTTCCTCGATCGCCAGCCGCCGATCGAAGTCCTCCCACTCCTTCGCCTCGGCGTGGAGCATCTGCTCCTTGCGTTCGAGATACGTGTCGTAGGTGGAGCCGTAGTCGGCAAGCCGTCCACGATCCAGCTCCACGATGCGCGTGGCCACCCGCCGCAGAAACGCGCGATCATGCGTCACGAACAGCAGCGTGATCCCCTCGTTGATGAGGAACTGCTCCATCCACTCGATCGCGTCGATATCGAGATGGTTGGTGGGTTCGTCGAGCAGCAGCACATCGGGCGCGTTCACGAGCGCACGTGCCAGCAGGGCCTGACGGGTACGACCGCCACTGGCCCGCTCGATGCGCGCCTCGGGGTCGAGCCCCAGGTGCTGCAACGCCGTCTCCACGCGGAGATGCAACTGCCACGCGTTGGCCGCATCCACCTGCCGATGCAGGCGATCGAGCTCCTGCAGCGCCTTCTCGGAATGGGCGGTGGTCACGCGCACCGACGCCGCATGGTAGCGTGCCAGCAGTGCCCCGGCCTCACCCAGCCCGGCCGACACGATGTCGAACATCGTACCGGTGAGCGTGCGTGGCACATCCTGTTCGAGGCGCGCGATAGTCACGCCCCCCTGCCGCACCACGAGGCCGCTGTCGGGGAGCAGCGTGCCGTCGAGCACCTGCATGAAGGTGCTCTTGCCGGCGCCGTTGCGCCCCAGCACGCACACCCGTTCGCCCCGCTCGATGGCGAAGTTGGCGCCATCGAGCACCGGCGGACCGCCGAAGGCCACGCGCACGTCCTGCAGTGACACCAGCGCCATCAGCGTACGCCCTCGAGCGTCACCGGTGCACTCTCGCGCCCCACGCGACCCACGGTGGAGACCACCACGCGTGAGGGCGCACGCCGCGATGAGTCGCTTACCACCAGTTGCGTGAACGACGACGGCAGGACGCGGTGACTCCATACCCCATCGTGCAGCGTGCGCACGGTGATCCACCGCGCCCTCTTGCCCGGGGTGACCCGCAGCACGATCTCGCGCGACGACGGATCACGCCGCAGTCGCGCCACGGGCGCCGTCGGTCGTACGGCCCCCAGCCACGGCGATGCCGGCACGAGCGCGTCCTGCTGGTACAGCTCGTTCGTGAGCCGGTCGGCGAGCGTCGCCGGCACCAGTGACTTCATGCTGAAGAACACGTCGCCGGTGGCTCCCTGTCCCCTCGCCGTGGTGGCGCGCGTGGCACGGACCTGGTTGTTCAACTCGTCTGGCGCCCACTCCGGACCGCCGTTGGCCGCGCGGCTGGAGTTGTGCCCGGGCCAGATGTGCCGCCCCTTGAGGTTCTCACCGATCCACCAGTCGAGCAGCACCGGGTAGCTCTGCGCGGGGCGCGCGATGGGCCAGTAGAGCTGCGGCGTGAAGTAGTCCACCCACCCTTCATGCAGCCATTTGCGCGAATCGCCGGCGAGCTTTTCGTACGCGTCGAAGCCCTGCACGCTTTCCGGATAGCCGGGGCGCCAGATGCCGAAGGGGCTGATCCCCACCTTCACCCACGGCTTGATCGCCTTGGTGCGCTCGTACACCTGCTGCACGTAGCGATCCACGTTGTTGCGACGCCAGTCGGACACGCCGAGCCGACCGCCACGCCCCCGGTAGCGCGCGTAGGACCCGCTGTCGGGGAACGGCACCTCCACCTTGTTGCTGTCGGCCTCGGGGTACGGGTAGAAGTAGTCGTCCACGTGGATGCCGTCCACGTCGTACCGCTTCACCACATCGAGCGCGACCTTTACCGAATGCGCCAGCACTCCCGGCTCGCCGGGATCCATCCACAGGTAGTTGCCGTAGCGCTTCACCCACTGCGGCTTCGTGTTGACCAGGTGCGTGGACGCGTTGGGCCCCTGCATGGTGGGGTGGCGGGCCCGATAGGGATTGAGCCACGCGTGCAGTTCGAGCCCGCGCGCATGCGCTTCGCGCACCGCGAAGGCGAGCGGATCGTAGAACGGCTCGGGTGCACGCCCTTCCACGCCCGTGAGATACGATGACCACGGCTCGAACGGGGAGTCGTACAAGGCGTCGCCCGCGGGACGCACCTGCAGCAGCACCGCATTCAGGCGCAGGGCGCGCGCGCGGTCGAGGAGCGCGATGAGCTCCGCCTGCTGCTGCCAGCTGCTCAGCCCGGGTTTGGAGGGCCAGTCGATGTTGGCGACACTCGCCACCCACACGCCGCGGAACTCACGGGGAATGGCGGGCGCCTTGGCAGACGACGCGCCTTGGGCGACGGCGCGCGTGGCACCCGTCGCCGGGATGGCGGCAGCCACCAGGGCGGCCAGCAGCAGCCCGGCCCGCCGCGGGCGGCTCCATGATGTCGAGCAGGATTTCGTCTCAGCGCACATGGACGAAGAGTAGCGAGGGCGCGAATATTGGGGATGAGCCTCCCCTTCCCCGAGTACGACACGCTGGACGGCCTGGCCCTGGCCGATCTGGTCCGCCGCGGCGAAGTCTCCGCCACCGAAGTGACGGAAGCCGCCCTCGCCCGTGTGGCGGCACGCAACCCCGCCATCAATGCCGTGGTCCGCCCACTCGACACGCTGGCGCGCGAGATGGCACGACAGGCCCCGGTGGATGCGCCCTTTGCCGGGGTGCCGATGCTCATCAAGGACCTGCAGGCCACGATCGCCGGCGTGCCCACGAGCCACGGCACGCGCGCACTGCAGCAGGTCATCCCGCCGCACGACTCGGAGCTGGTGGCGCGCTACCGACGCGTGGGCGCGGTGTTCGTGGGCAAATCCAACACACCGGAGTTCGGCCTCACGCCGTTCACCGAGAGCGAAGCCCTCGGCCCGGCGCGCAACCCGTGGGATACCACCCGCACCCCCGGCGGCTCGAGTGGTGGCAGCGGCGCCGCGGTGGCGGCCCGCATCGTGCCGATCGGGCACGGCGGCGACGGCGGTGGCTCCCTGCGCATTCCTGCCTCGTGCAACGGGGTGTTCGGCCTCAAGCCCACCCGTGGGCGCGTCCCGACGGGCCCGGACATGGGCGATGCGTGGCGTGGTTTCGCGCAGGAGCATGTACTCACGCGCAGCGTCCGCGATTCGGCGGCCATGCTCGACGTGACCGCTGGTGAGGATGCCGGCACACCGGTGGCCTGCCCGGCGCAGGAACGGCCGTATCTCGACGAAGTCACGCGCGAGCCCGGGGCGCTGCGCATCGCCATCTCGAGCACGCCCTTCTTCGGCAGCACGGTACACCCGGATTGCGTGGCTGCGCTGCACGACACGACGGCGCTGCTCGAATCGCTGGGGCACCACGTGGAGCAGGCGGAACCGGTCGTGGACGGCCAGCGGTTGGCGCGCGCCTTCCTCACCGTCGTGGCGGCAGAGTGCCGCGCCGACATTGAGTGGATGGGACAGCAGCTGCGCCGTGCCCCGCGCTCCGACGATGTGGAAGTGGCCACGTGGGCCCTTGGGCTCGTGGGCGCCGCGTACAAGGCCAGTGAATACGCAACGGCCGTACGCGACCTGCAGCTGGCTGGCCGCAACTGCGGCGCCTTCTTCACGAAGTACGACCTGCTCGTCACACCCACGCTCGGCACCCCGCCGTTCACCATCGGGGCGCTGCAGCCCAAGCCCGGCGAACGACTGGCGCTCTCGCTCCTGGGGCGGCTCGGGCTTGGTGGCGTGCTCAAGGCCGGAGGGCTGCTCGATCAGACCGCGCGCGAAGTGTTCGGCTTCATCCCCTACACGCCGCTCTTCAACGTGACCGGGCAGCCCGCCATGTCGGTGCCGCTGCACTGGAACGCGGCCGGGCTCCCGATCGGCACGCAGTTCGTGGCACGCTTCGGCGATGAGGCCACGCTGTTCCGCATGGCCGGTCAGCTGGAGCGCGCGCGCCCATGGGCAAACAAAGTGCCGCCAGGATTCGGCGGCTGAGCCCATCACCGCACGCAGCGCGGACCGACGCCGCTACTTCCGCAGCGTCGCGTTCACCAGTTTTGCCACGCCCGACAAGGTGGTCTGCGCCGCGTTGAGCCCCAGCCGGAAGTCCGCATCGTTGAAGGTGGCGAAGAGGTCCGTGGGCTGGTGCCAGTGCGGATCCCATCCGCTCCCCACCTGCGTGCCGCGCTCGTTCTCACGCAGCGAGATGGCGGGGATGAGATCCATGAACGGCCCGGAGTCGGTATTGGTCATGTGCGGCCCGACCTGTGCGGGGTAGTCGGTCGCATACTTCGCGTTCATGCCGTGCAGGAACCACGCGAGATCGGCCGACTGCTTCGCCATCTTCGAGTTGGACTGGAACTCGATGTTCACGTCGGCCTCGGCGCGCTGTTCCTTGCGCATCGTGCCGTCGGGGTTGGGCATGCCGTGATCGAAGAGCATCATGTCGTGCTGGATCATCCCCAGCCACTTGGGTTCCGGGTACTTGCCCGACCCCTTGGGTTCCTCGATCCCCTGCAACTTGGCCCGCTGCTCCACGTACGCGCGCGCGCCGTTGAGCCCCGTCTCCTCGTTGTTCCACAGCACGAAGCGGATGGAGCGCTCCGTCTGCACGGCCGGGTCGCTGAAGATACGCGCCAACTCCATCACGATCGCCGTCCCCGACGCATCGTCGTTGGCCGCTTCGCCCCAGCCGATACCGTCCATGTGCGCCCCGACGATGTACATCTCGTCGGGGCGGGTGGTGCCGATCTTGGTGCAATACACTTCTTGCCGTTCACCCGGCGTGCTCGGCTCCGCATTGAGCGCGCGCAGCCGCGGGTCGGGCTGCCGCAGCGAATCGTTGTTCACGCCGGTACGGGTGC
>CAZNZG010000217.1:0-6009 GCA_964577455.1 uncultured Gemmatimonas sp.
GCGCATGGCGGCGAGTGTGTCGGCGGTCTCGCCCGACTGCGAAATCACGATGCACAGCGTGCGCGGCGTGACGATCGGATTGCGATAGCGGAACTCCGATGCGTACTCCACCTCGACCGGAATGCGACAGAGCTCCTCGATCATCATTTCGCCGATCAGCGCCGAGTGCCAGCTCGTGCCGCAGGCGGTGATGATGATGTTGTCGATCGCCAGCAGGTCTTCCTTCGAGATATTGAGACCACCGAGCTTGGAGAAGCCTTCCTCGAGGATGAGGCGGCCGCGCATGGTGTTCTCGACCGTGGTGGGCTGCTCGAAGATTTCCTTGAGCATGAAGTGCGGGTAGCCGCCGCGCTCGATCTGCGCGAGGTCCCACTCGATGCGCGTCACCGGCTTCTCGCGCACCGTGGCCTCGAGATCCACGACCTTGTAGCCGTCCTTGGTGACGACGGCGATGTCGCCGTCATCGAGGTAGACCACGTGGCGCGTGTGCGACAGAATGGCCGAGGCGTCCGAGGCCACGTAGTACTCGCCTTCGCCGATCCCCACCAGCAGCGGGCTGCCCTTGCGGGCCGCCACGATCTTGTCCTTTTCGTCGCTGCAGATCACGGCAATGCCGTAGGTGCCGTCCACCTGATTGAGCGCCTCGATGACCGCCGCTTCGAGGCTGCCGGCGTAGGCGGTCTCGATGAGGTGCGCCAGCACCTCGGTGTCGGTGTCGCTCTTGAAGACGTACCCGCGCGCTTCGAGACCGGCCTTGAGTACGGTCGCATTCTCGATGATGCCATTGTGCACCACCGCGATCTTGCCGTTCTGGCTCAGATGCGGGTGGGCATTCTGCTCAGTCGGCGGACCGTGCGTGGCCCAGCGCGTATGGGCAATACCCAACGTGCCGTGCGGCGGGTCGGCGGCGATCACCGACTCGAGTCGGGCGATCTTGCCCGCGGCCCGTCGCGTTTCCACGCCCTTGCCATTCATGATTGCCACACCGGCTGAGTCGTAGCCGCGATACTCGAGGCGCTTGAGCCCCTCGATGAGCATCGGGGTCGCCACGCGGTCACCGATATAGCCAACGATTCCACACATAGGAGGTCAGGTCAGAGGAAAACGTTCGTGCTCAGACGAGGGCCGCGAGCGGCTCGCGGGCCTGCGCGATGAGCTGGCGCGCCTCGGCGTCCGTGGGGGCTTCGGCAATCACCCGCACGATCGGCTCGGTCCCCGACGGGCGCAGATGCACCCAGCGGTCCGGCCAGTCGAGACGCAATCCGTCCTGCGTGTCTGCCGTGGCATCGGCGAACGCCGCGCGCAGCGCCTCGTACACCGCGTCGAGCGGCGCATCGGGGCGGTCCAGCTTGTCCTTCACGATCACGTACCGCGGCTTGGAGGCCACGAGCTCCGAGAGTGGACGCCCTTCCTCGAGCATGAGCTGCAGCATCAGGGCGGCTCCCACGGGTGCGTCGCGTCCGAGGTGCATCTCCGGGAGAATCACACCACCGTTCCCTTCACCCCCGATCGTGGCCCCGGTGTCGCGCATGGTGAGCGCCACGTTGACCTCACCGACCTTGGCGAAGTGGAACGGCACCCCCATTTCCGCGGCCACGTCGGAGACAACCTTGCTGGTCGAGAGATTCGTGACCACCGGTCCGGGCCGATGCCGCAGCACGGTCCGCGCCGCGAAGGCGAGCGTGTAGTCCTCACCGGGAGCCTTGCCGTCGTCGAGCACGAGCGCCAACCGGTCCACGTCGGGATCGGTGGCAAACCCGATGTGCGCCTGCGTGGCGCGCACGAGCGCCTCGAGTTCTCCGAGATTCTCGGCCACCGGCTCGGGTGGACGGTGAAAGAGGCCGTCGGCTTCCATGTTGATCGCGTACACCTCGCAGCCCAGTTCGGTCAGCAGCTGCGGCATGATCACACTGCCGGCGCCGTGGCAGCAGTCGAGCGCCACCCGGAAGCGCTGCGCCCGGATCCCCTCCACGTCGAGCCACGGCAGCGCGAGCACCTGCTGGATGTGCCGAGCCACCGCGTCATCGTCGGGCTCGATGCGTCCGAGCTGGTCCCACGTCGCGCGCGGGATGCCGGTGTCGAGCAACGCGCGCATCTCCGCGCCTTCGGCAGCGGAGAGAAAAAGGCCGGATGGTCCGATGAACTTGAGCGCATTCCACTCGATCGGATTGTGGCTCGCCGTGATGCCGAGACCGCCCGCCGCGTGGTGGTGTTCCACCGCGAGCTGGATGGTTGGGGTGGGAGCCATGCCGATATCGATGACCGTGCACCCCACCGACTCGAGCGCAGCGTGCACCACGCGCGTGAACATCGGCCCGGACACGCGACTGTCGCGCCCGAGGACGATGTGCCGATTGCCACCGCGCGACGCCCAGGCGCCGAAGGCGGCAGCGAAGGTCGCCACCACTTCCGGCGTCAGCGCCTCCCCCACCCGGCCACGTACGCCGGACACACTCACCATCAACCCATCGAACGCCATAATGCTCCTTATAGACTTGCCCGCGGCCATCGAGAGCCGCCGCCCCCTGCCGAGCCGACGGCTATGCCCATTCGCGGCATGGCCAACCCCGAAAGCTAGAAGCGTCACACTGCGGGAACCATTGCCGCGCCACGGTCTCCGTCACTTTCCTGCCATCATGTCCATACTCTGACGAGCCGGGGGCAGGCAGCGTTACAGCACCGGCCCGTGGTACACAGCCAGCGCTTTCGGTTATCGTGCCCGGATGGATCCCCTCGCGCTTGTCCCGTATGCGATCGCCGCCGCTGGCGGGCGGACGGATGGCCTCGACAATTCCCAGCTGGTGGCCGCCGGTCTCACGCTGCTCCAACGCTCCGCCCCCCTGGTTCGCGCGTTGGCGGGTCGACGGTCTGCCATCCTGCTGCCGCCGGGCCCGGCGTGGATCGTGGCGCTCGCCGCCAGTGATGGGCGCGGGGCCGTCCTGCTCACCCCGGACCAGGCGGCTCACGAAGAGGCACTCGCCACGTGGCATGTCGGCGCGGTATTCACGATCTCGGCCCTGAGCGGGGGGCTCCCCCCGGGTACGCCCCACGTGCTGCTCGATGACGCACCCCGCCGCGCCACCGTGGTCACGACTGATCGGGTGCAGGAGGTGGATCTCGGGTCGCACTTCGCACTCGATCTGGTCGGCGACACGGACGGCCCCGGATCTCCGGAGGAGTGCGTGCTGTTCGCCGCCACAGGCCCGGCGGTCAGCCACCGGCAGCTGATCGACGCGGCCCGCGAGGCCATGCGGTCGGAACAGTTCACCCCGGTGGACCGGACGGTATCGGCGGTCGGCCCTCGCTCGCTCGACGAGCTGGCGCTGGGGATGCTGGCGCCGCTGCTGGCGGGTGGTCAGCTGCGCGTAATGACCGAGCCGAGCACCGACGCCCTGCTCCGCGCCGTGAGCGACATCGATGCGACCATGATCGTGGTCCCCGCGACGATGGATGCCCCGCTCGTGACGGACGACGCGGTACACGCCGATCAGCTGGCGCGGCTCAAGCGCGTGGTTCGCGTACCGGCCTGACCGCGCGCCGGCGGGGCTCCGTCGTTACGCCACGACCTGCAGCGGCACGGCACGACGCACGCGATGATCGGGACGCGGTACCGTGCCGTTGGCGAGGGCGCGCTCGAAGGCCGCCACACACTGCGGATCGAACTGGGTGCCCGCACAGCGCCGCAACTCGTCGACCGCGCGCTCGACCGACATGCCATCGCGATACGAGCGACCGCTCGTCATCGCATCGAAGGAATCGGCCACGGCGGTAATGCGCGCCGCGAGGGGAATTTCGATCGCGCTCAGGCGGTCGGGGGTACCGGTCCCATCGTACCGCTCGTGATGGGAGCGTACGACGGCGAGTGCGTGCGGCATATCGCGCAACAGCGGTGCCAACAGGCGCCAGCCGATCACCGGATGCTCCATCACGTGCGCGTACTCGGCGTCGGTGAGCGGCCCCTGCTTGTTGAGCACGGACTCGCGCACACCGATCTTGCCGATATCGTGCAACCGACTCCCCAGCTCGAGCTGTTCGAGCAGCGCGGCATCCACGCCCAGTTCGTGCGCAATGCCGATCGCGTACCGCGACACGCGCGTGGAGTGTCCCCACGTGTAGCTGTCCTTCACTTCGAGGGCGTCGGCGAGTGACTGCAGCGACGCAAGGAAGAGCTCCTCGTACTGCCGCGACTGCTGGGCCACCCGCTCCTCGAGCTGCGTACGATAGGCCTCGTTGTCGCGCAGCAGACGACGCTTCTCGAGTGCCTGCAGCACTCGGGCCCGCACTTCCTCGGTGGAGAACGGCTTGGTGAGATAGTCGAGCGCGCCGCTGTCGAGGCAGCGCACGGCCACGTTCACATCCGACACGGCGGTGATCATCACGACCGCCGTGCCCGGCCAGCGCTCCTGCACGATGCGCAACAACTCCCCGCCGTCCATTCCCGGCATGTGGAAGTCGGTGAGCACGAGCGGCACCGGCTGCGCCTCGAGCATGGCGATGGCATCGAGGCCGGAGCCGGCCTCATCGCATTCGAAGCCCTCAGCGGCCATGAGCCGGCGCAGCACGGTACGCAGCGCCGGTTCGTCGTCCACGATCAGGCAGCGGGCGACCTCTCCAGCCAGGGATTGCTGCAGGCGCATCAGGCGGCCGGCTTGGGATCGCGTGGCAGCTCCGGCCACACCACCGCTGGCGGAAACGCCGGGGATCGCGTCGACGCGGGGGCGCGCCGAAGTCCCGCTCGCCCCGTCACGCGCGAACGGCTAGCTTCCCGCTCCATCTCCCCTCGGACGATCCGGAGCCCATGACGCGCATCTACGACGAAGACCTCGCGGGTGGCATGGCCACTCGCGCCATCCACGCTGGCCAGCGCCCCGACCCCGTGTCGGGCGCCATCATGACGCCGCTGTACCTCACGTCCACCTACGTGCAGGACAGCATCGGTGTCAACAAAGGGTACGAATACGCCCGCGGGAAGAACCCCACCCGCCAGGCCCTCGAACGCAACGTGGCCACGCTCGAAAACGGGCGTCATGGCTTCGCGTTCGGCAGCGGCATGGGCTGTCTCGATTCGATCATGAAGCTGTTCCGCGCCGGCGATCACATTGTGTGCGCCGAGAATGTCTACGGCGGTACGTTCCGGTTGTTCGATCGAATTCTGCAGCATATGGGGCTGTCCTTCACCTATGTGGATACGAGCGATCCGCAGCGCGTGGAGGAGGCCATGACGCCCGCCACGCGTGCCCTGCTCGTGGAGACGCCCACCAACCCCCTGATGCGCCTCACCGACCTTCGCGCCATGAGCGCGATCGCGAAGCGGCATCAGGCCCTGCTGATCGTCGACAACACCTTCGCCACGCCGATCTACCAGCGCCCGCTCGAACTCGGCGCGGACATCGTCTGGCACTCGACCACGAAGTACATCAACGGTCACTCTGATATGATCGGCGGCCTCGCGGTCGTTCTTGAGGACGACCTCGCCGATCGCCTGCAGTTCATCCTCAATGCGGCGGGGGCCGTCCCCGGGCCGTTCGATGCCTGGCTGGCGCTGCGTGGGACGAAGACCCTCCCGCTGCGCATGAAGCAGCACGACCTCAACGGGCGCGCCGTCGCAGACTTCCTGGCCAACCGGCTCGGCCACGAGCGGGTGATCTACCCCGGCCTGCCGTCCCACCCGCACCACGAGCTGGCCAAGACGCAGATGTCGGCTTTCGGCGGCATGATGACGCTCGACCTCGGCTCCAAGGACAACGCGCGTTCGTTCCTGGAGAAGGTCCGGGTCTTTTCGCTCGCCGAGTCGCTCGGCGGCGTGGAAAGCCTCACGAACCATCCGTACACGATGACCCACGGCTCCGTCCCGGCCGCCGTCAAGGACGCCATGGGCCTCACCGAGGGGATGGTCCGCCTCAGCTGCGGCATCGAGGATGCCGAGGATCTGATCGAGGATCTGGAGGGGGCGCTGGTGGGGATTTAGTGCACTGGGCGCTGACAGCTTCTACTGAGAACTGAGAACTC
>CAZNZG010000218.1:0-6003 GCA_964577455.1 uncultured Gemmatimonas sp.
AAGACAATACGCTGGTGACGAGCCTCGATCTCCCGGCGGTCTACGCGCTCGGCAACGCCACCATGCAGGTGAAGGGTGTACTGCCGGTGCTCGCACCGGGGCGGTACGTGCTGCTCGCCATCTACGACTACGGCGGCGCGGACCTCGCGGCGGCGCAGATCGCGTACGAGGTCACGAAGTAAGTCATGCAGGTAACGATGCGCGTGATGTTGCGGGTGCTGCTGTGCACCATTTGGGGCGTGCTCGCGCACGTCCCCGTGTTGCGTGCGCAGGAACTCAACGTCACCGCGTCCCTGTCGTCACCCGATACGCTGGCGACTGTTGCCTCCCTGACTGGTACGACGACGACCTTTCGCAAAGCGTTTACCGTACTGCTGCGGCGCTGCCGCACTTCGGGGGGCACGACATTCTGCCGCGTCTACATGTCGGCGCGCCCCAAGAGTGGGTTCGGCACCTTGAGTAATGCACGCTGGAGTGCCGCGCCCGACTGCTCTGCGGCCACGGCCGTACCCATTGGGACCTCGCCTGCGTCGAGTGGCAACACATTCATCCTGAGCGTGACCGCAAGCGGTGGCGCTAACGGCCGAGACGGAAGCCGTACGCTCTGGTTCTGCTATGATGCTGTGCTCACTTGGAGCACCCCTCCGCAAAGCTTCGTATACGAGCTGTATTTCCGGCGGGTCAGGCAGTGAGAGCTGGCTCGCCCGTGCGCTACGCCATGCGGACCGCGGTTTTCCCTGTGGTGGGGCTGCTCACCCTATGTGCTCCGCTCCTGTCGGCACCGCTCGGCGCGCAGGCCGGCGGCGCCCAGGCCGGGGCAGCGACGGGAGCCGCCGCGCGTCTCACCGATCGCGCGGCAACCGCCGACGGTGCCGCGCTTCTGCCGACCGCCCTGGTGGTCACACGCGCCCCGGCTGTCCGCATGCTCGCCGAACCGGGCGGTGTGGTAGTGGTCCGGGTGCCGGTTCCCATGTCGTCGTTCGCCCCGAATACGCCGCTCTTCTACTCGGTGCGCCTCCGCAGCAACTCACGGCTGCTCACGCCATCGTCGGGTAATGTGCCACGCGGACGCGAGGCGTTGCCCTTCACCTTCTCACTCGGCAAGCGTCTCAACGCCGGTGTGAATGAAGTCGCGATGGTGGAGTTCCGCGCCGACAGCGCCGTGGTGGAAGTCCCCGTCGAACTCGACGTCCCCCGTGTGAGTCGCCTCGCGTTGCAGGCACCCGCCGGCGATCTGATCGCGAGCGCCGGACAGTGGAGCCTGTTGCGTGTGCGAGTGACGAATGGCGGGAATGCCTCGGAACAGGTGGTGGTGCGCGCCATGCCGACTCCAGGGTGGCGCGACCGACCGAGCGGCGCGCTCGTTGTGCCGGCGGGCGGCCTCGCCGAAGGCAGCCTGCGTCTCTGGCTACCGCCGGCAGCGGCGTCCGGTCTGCATGTCGTGCGGATCGTCGCCCAGCAGGGCGATCGCATCGTAGCGGAGACTCAGGCGCGCGTGCAGGTTCGCGGCAACAGTTCGCAACGGGCCGACGGTCTGGCCGTGGAACTGTCGTCGATCAGCGTCAGCAGCGGCGACGGTACGCAGGCGACGGGCCATGGGTTGAACATCAACGGGCGGCTCGCAGACTCCGTCACCCTCGATGTACGGGCCAGCGTGGGGCACAGCGACGATCCGTTGGCCGTGTTTACCCTCGCGCGCAGCGGTCTCTTCACCACCCCCCCGGCGCTCCAGCTGGCATCGCCCCGATTCTCGCTACAGGCCGGCGTACTGTCCACCAGTCTGCGGGATCCCGGTGGGGCGTTTCTCGCCGGGCTTGGCGGTTCCTCATCGCTGATGCTTGGCGCGTGGCGCGTCAGTGGGTTCGGCGGGCGCCCATTCGGCGGGACATCGCAAACGCTCACCACGGGCCGCGGGCTCCTCGCCGGCGGCGGCGTGGAGCGCCTCACGCGCGGCGGTAGCGTCGGGGTGCAGGCCGCCCACCTCGACGATCGGCAGATGCGTCAGGGGCTGCAGTCGGTCACGCTGCACGGCAGCAACCTCCAGATCGGCGGTGGTGTGCTCGACATGAGTGTGGCAGCGCGGCGACTCGGATCGGATACCATGCCGGGATTCGACGTGAACGCGGCGCGTGCGACGGGACTTCCGCTCAGCTTCGACGCGCGCCCACGACTCGGTGGTGCCGCTACGTATCGCATCACCGGTCGGAGTACGTCGGCGGAGCTGCGCGTGCTGCATGCGCCAGGCGGCGCGCAGTCGTTTGCTCGGTCGGGTACTGAGCTCGCCGGCAGTGCCAGCCGCCGCATCGGTCGCTGGTTCTCCGCGGGCGGCGGTGCCTGGCTTCAGGGCGATAACAATCAGTTGATCGGGCGGCTCCAGAGCAGCGGATGGTTTGCCTCGCCAGCGCTTACCTCGAGTGATGGGAGGTTCCGCCTCGCCATCGATGCGCGCGGGGCCGCCTTCAGCCTCGCGCAGAGCGCACTCGTATACGAGAACCGTGAACAGTTGCTGGGCGGCTCGGCCGACGCGCGGCTGGGGTGGCTGGTGGTGCGGGGACGCACCATGGTTGGTTCGAACAGCCGTCGAATGTCGTTCGATTCGACCAACGCGATTCCGCTTTCGGGTACCCGACAGGAGCATTCCGGCACCGTGGGGGTGAGCAGCCGTCGCGGCAGCTTCGATGCCACGTATATGATGACCGGCGTGATGAGCGGTACGGCACTCCAGTTGCCGCAGCGCTCGCTGGTCCTTCGACTGGACCAGGTCCGCCTGCTGACGCTTGCCGGCGACTGGGTCTCCGTTTCGGCCGACGCCCAGCAGCTGTCGGTGGCAGCAGGGACGGCGCCGCTGTGGACTACGTCGGCGTCGCTGACGGTTCCCCTGTGGAACGGCGCGCGGCTCACCGGGGCAGTGGATCGCAATCCGTTTCTTTCGTTCGGGCGAGCTGGTGGGTCGACGCCTCTGGTGTACTCACTGAGACTGGACCAGCGCCACGGAGTACGCCGGATGCGTGCGAACGGCGCCCGCCGCCGCCAACTGTTCGTCGATGAGAACCGGAACGGTGAGAAGGATCGCGGCGAGGGCGCACTGGCCGGGGTAACGATTCTGTGCGGCGCCACGGCAACGGCGACAGATCTGGATGGACGCTTCGAGTGCGCGTCGGACGAGGCACAGATCGATGTGCGCACCTTGCCGTTGGGGATCGTCCCGCCTGCCGAAGCGCAGCACCGTGGCCGCGACCTTCCCGCTGTTCGCGTGCAACCGGTGGCGGTAGTCTTCTCGCTCCCCACGCTCGATTCCTCGCGACTGTCAGCCCCGGAACTGGCGAAGGCAATGGTATACGCGAAGGATGAAGCGGGGATGCGATGGTTTGCCCGTGCGACCACCGGAGCACAGTTCGTGTTCGATGCGCTACCCGTGGGCCGCTACTCGCTCGAGGTCGAGCAAGGCGGCATGAATGAGCCACTCACCCTGAGTGGAACGAACACGCAGCTGTGGGTGACCCGTGAGCCACAGGAACGCCCCCACGTACTGCCCGTCCGCGGGCGCCAGACCCGTATTCGCGTGATCGGAGGGACAGGAAAGTGAAGTGGTCCACTGCCACGTTCATCGCGGAATCAGCGCGGGCGCGAACGCGCTGCCTACCGCTCATTGCACTCGCGCTCGTTTTCATGCCGCTGCAGCGGGCGCAGGCCCAGTCCTGTTCCGGCGAGACCTGCGTGACCGGCGCCTTTGAGCAGACCGTGCTGGTGGTGCCGGTCCTCTCGCAGCTCACGACGAGTGCCACATCGTTCTCCATTCTGCCGTCGAGCGGCCTGAATGCGTCGCATTTCAACGCCGGGACCTTCCAGGCCGACGCGGCACTCACGCTCACGGTGCGCACAAACGCCACCTCGAACTCGTCACCCAACAAGGTCATTCTTCGCTGGCGAGCGACATCGAGCACGTTCACTTCCGGGTGCGGCATCAGTCGGGCGAACGACCTGCGGTACGGCCTCACGAGCGGGACGCGCACCACGGCCGTCCCGACCTCCGAGACGCTGCTGCGCGACGACATCTCGGCGAGTAACTCGCCAGCGACCGTCACGCTCTTCTTTCGCGTGAACAATTTCGCGTGGACGGCCGCCCCCACCAGCACCTGCGACCTGCCGCTGGCATTCTCGATCGCCCCATGACGTGGCCTTCCCTGCTCGCCGGTATGCGGCAACTGCCCCGAACCACCGGGCGGCCCCTACGCCGACAGTTTGCGCTGGCGGCACTCATCCTGGCGCTGCCGGGATATGCCGACCCGGCAATGGCGCAGGCTGCGATCGGACTGTCATCGGCCTCCACCACGAGTACGACGCTGGTGGGCTTTCTGTGGGAGGCCACGCCGTCGGCAGTCACCACCATCCCGCGGTCACGCGCGCGGTGCTCTCCTGGTGAGTGCTTTTCGCAGTTCGTGACCACGAAAGCGAATGCGCGGTGGCAGGTGCAGGTGAAGCTCGCCATCCCTCCGGCCGGCTTTACGATCGGGCTTTCCGTACCAACGCGCCCCGCTGCGGCCACCGCCGTGCTCTCGGCAGCCGTGTGGACCCCCGTCTACCTCACGGGCGCCGCTACGCGGGGGCAGACGGCGGAAGTGACCTTCTATGGCGCGCGTGTTCCGGGCCCGGGCGGACGCGTTCCCTCGGCGACTGACGTATCGACCCTCCTGCAGTACCGCGTCGTCCAGATCCCGTAGGGCGGCGCCCACCACACGTTGAACGTGCCCGGGTGCGCGTCTACCGCCGCCTGACCGCCCGGAACGTCCCCGACGACTCGATGGCGCCGGTGGCGCTCGCGTCGAACCAGTTCCCCCGCAGCGTGTCGGCCACGAGCGTGGCCACATGTCGCCGCGTGGTGCCGCCCAACACCACGTCGAACTCCGTGGTGGCAGCACCCGCCATCCGCCCACCGATCGGGCCGCTCAGGCGACGCTGGAGCCCCTGCAGGGTGGTCTCCACCACATCGAAGGACCCGCCAAAGCTCGACACCGACGAGCTCTGCATCACCACGACCCCCTGAAAGCTCCCCCCGGCGCCAGCAGTGATCTGGCCCGTCAGCTCCCAGCGGCCTTCCACCGGCGTAATCCCGGCTGGCTCAGTGGCGGCCGGGAGGCACCCGGTCAGGGTGCAAAGCATGGCCGCAGCGAGGGTTACGCCCAGAGGGCCGAGGCAGGGGTTCTTGAGTGGCGCGTGCACGGTTCTGTGACGACGGACAGGCGAACGTAGCAACCTCGGCCATTTGCCTCACGCCAGGCGACATTTTCCAGAAGGCGTATAGGACCAAATACGTATTCAAGTTTTTGTGACGAACGACCGTGCCCGCTCTTCTATGAGGTGGCTATCACAATCCCGGTCCCCCCAATTCAAAACCGGGAAGCCAGTGCGCGGGAATGTCCCGCGTGCCACCCCTACTTCTGGAGAGATCGATGAAGGTCACTCGGATCATTGCCGCAGCCGTAATGTCGGCTGTTCTGGCAGGAACTGCGCAGGCTCAGGGCCCCGTCCCCGCTGTCAATTGCACCGGCGACCTCACGTCGCGGTGGAGCACCGCCTGTTCAATCGGCAACACCGTGCAGGCGAACGTGCCGTTCGTCGCCCGCATGGAAATGGTGTCGAGCACCACCCTCCCCCAGCCGGTGGCTGCCGACTTCGGCACCGAGGCTGGCGTGAGCACCCCGTCTGCTTCCCCCACCGTGCTCACCGTTCGTGCGAACGCGGGTTACAAGGTCACGGCCACGGCCGCCGCCGGCACCTGGACCGGGCCGGCTGGCTCCAGCAAGGCCTCGACCGACCTCCGCGTTTTCGTGAACAACGCGACCAGCATGCAGCCGCTCTCCACGAACGGCGTGGACATCTTCACCGAATCCACCCCGACGAGCGGTACCGCCATCAACATCGGCTACAACGTGCGCTACCAGTGGCTGACGGACGTGCCGGGTAACTACTCGCTGGCGATCAACTACACGCTGACCGCTCCGT
>CAZNZG010000219.1:0-5993 GCA_964577455.1 uncultured Gemmatimonas sp.
CAGGTGACGAGCATCCGCTGCGGCTCCCTGCAGGTGAAGCGCAATGCCGATGGCTGGCGCAACCGTCGCGCCGAGTCGGGCGGTGGGGTGTTCCTCGAGCATGGCTTCCCGCTGCTCGACCTCGCCATGTGGCTGGCCGATGGACCGGCGCCGGTGCGTGTGTCGTCCAGCATGCGTCGTGGTCGGGGCGCGGGTGCCGTGGAAGACGCCATGCAGGTGTTCCTCGAGTGCGCCAACGGGATGGTGCTCAACATCGACGTGTCGTGGTCGTACGTGGGCGATGAAGATCGCTGGTGGTTCGAGGTGCACGCCACGCGCGGCTCGGCCAAGCTGGCCCCGCTCCGCGTGACCAAGGAACTCAACGGCCGTGCGGTCGACGTGTCCCCCAGCGGCGCCGGCGTACGAGAGAGCCCGTTCCTGCAGAGCTATCGCGCGGAAATCGCGCACTTTCTGTCGGTGATTCGCGGGGAGTCCCCGTACGAGCCTCCCACGGATCAGGTTGCGGTCCAGAAGATCGTGGAGGCCGTCTACAAGGCGGCCGACGAAGGCAAGGAATTCCGTTTCTGACGCGAGCTCCCATGTCGTTCCGTTCGTGGGCGCGCCGTGCGGTCGCAGTGATCTCTGTGACCGTCGGCGCGCTGCTCGTTTCGCCGCCGCTGCCGGCGCAGTCGGCGCTGCCCGACAATGTGGCGCAGACCCCGCGGCCGCCCGCCCCCGGTGAGTCGCCCGCGCTCGACAGCGCGCGCGCGGCCATGGGGGCGGCACTTACGATTTCCATCTACACGTACGGCCCCGGGCCCGCGGTGTTCGAGAAGTTCGGACACATCGCAATCGGCATCGCTGATGCACGAACGGGCGAGGATGTGGCCTACAACTGGGGAATGTTCGACTTCGATCAGCCGAACTTCCTGGGGCGCTTTCTCACCGGCGATACGCGCTACTGGATGGCCGGGTACCGCACATTCGAGTTCAACGCCGCGTATCAGGCGCAGGATCGCACGATCCGCAAGCAGGTGCTGAATCTCACGCCGCTCCAGCGCGGCGCGCTGTACGATCTGGTGGCGTGGAATGCCAGCGAGCAGAACCGCTATTACCGCTACGACTACTACAACGACAACTGCAGCACGCGTGTGCGTGACGCCCTGGACTGGGTGCTGCGCGGAGCCTTGCGTCCGGCGCTCGACAGCACGACCGGATACCGCAGCTGGCGAGGCGAAACCGCGCGCATCACGGCGCAGAACCTTCCCGTGTACGCCGGCATTCAGGTGGCGCTCGGTCGCCGTGCGGACCGTCAGCTCACTCGGTGGGAAGAGGCGTTTCTTCCCGAGTATCTCGCGGAACATCTCGCCACCGTGCCGGTGGGGGGCGTGACGCTGGTGCAGCAGGACACGGTGCTCTACCGGGCGCAGGGGGCGCCGCTCGACGAGCATGCCCCCAACCGCACCTTGCCAGCGTTGGCGCTGGGGCTGGCACTCGGCGTGGCGCTGTTCATGCTGGCGCGTGTGTCGCCGTCGGCCGTAACGGTCATGGGCGTGGTGTGGTACGCCGTGGGCGGAGTGCTCGGGACGGCGTTGCTGCTCGCCGGCACCGTCACCAAGCACGTGCCGTACATGGGCCACAATCTCAATCTCATGGCGCTCTCACCGCTGCTGCTCTTTGCGGCCACGATGTGGCGGTGGCGGAGTGCGATCGGTCAACGTGGCCGTGCGGCGCGTGGGCTGTCGCTGCTTACGGCGGGAATCGCGCTGGTGGGGCTCGTGCTCATGCACGTGCCGGGTGTGTGGCAGCAGAGCATGATGGTGTACATGGTGGTGGCGCCGGTCCACGCCGCACTGGCCGTCATCGCCATGCGCCGCGCTCACGGGCCGAGCGCCGCGGCATGAACGGCACCCCGTTGAGTGACCCGGCACCACGCGTGGCGGTGGGGATCGATGTGGGAGGCACCTTCACCGATCTCGCGGCGCTGCACGACGACGGTACGGTCTCCACGACGAAGGTGCTGAGCGTACCGGTCGATCGGGCGCAGGGTGTGCTCAACGCGCTGGAGGCAGCGTCGTTGCCCGCCGATCGCGTGGCGCACATCGCGCACGGCACGACGGTCGTGACCAACCTGCTGCTCGAGCGACGCGGGGCGACCGTTACGGCGTGCGCCACCGCAGGGTTCACGGATCTGCTGGAGCTGCGGAGGCAGGAACGAGCGGCGCTCTACGATCTGTCGCAGCAGCATCCGGCTCCGCTGGTGTCCCGTGAGCGCATCGTGCCGGTAGCCGAGCGCATGGGCCCCGAGGGCGTGATCACGCCGTTGACCGATGAAGCGATTGCTGCGGCGGTACACGCCGTGCTGCAGCATGAGGCGGAAACGGTCGCCATCACGCTGCTGCATGCCTATGGGGACGCCACGCACGAGCAGCGACTGGCCGAGGCACTGCGTGCCGCGATTGCCCAGCGCGGCACGGCGATGGACGTGGTGACCAGTCATGAGGTGCTACCGGAGATCCGTGAGTACGAGCGCATGGCCACCACGGTGGCGGAAGCCTACGCGCGGCCGGCGGTACGTCGGTATCTCGCGGGGCTCAGTGATCGCCTGGCGCAGCAGGGGTATCCCGCCCCGCGCGTGATGACGTCGGCAGGCGGTACGCTTTCGGCGCACGATGCTGCGCGGCACGCGGCCGCATTGGCGCTCAGCGGCCCCGCGGGCGGCGTGACGGGGGCGGCAGCGATCGCGCGGACCCTTGGCGTATCGCGGGCCCTCACGATCGACATTGGCGGTACCAGCGCCGACGTGGGGCTCATCGAGGATGGTGAGCCACTGGTCGAGCGCGGCGGCGGCGTGGCCGGCATCCCGATCGCGTTGCCGCGCGTGCTGGTGGAAGCGGTGGCTGCGGGCGGCGGCAGCATCGCCTGGCTGGACGATGGCGGTGCGCTGCGCGCCGGACCGCACAGCGCCGGCGCCATGCCGGGGCCGGCGGCCTACGATCGCGGCGGCGAGCAGCCCACCGTGACCGACGCGCACGTGGTGCTTGGCACCATCGCCGCCGGTGAGTGGAGCGGTGGGGTACGCATCAGCCGGGAAAGGGCCGCGGCGGCCGTGGCGCGTGTGGCCACCCCCCTTGGCGTGTCGATCGAGCGTGCAGCGGAGGCAATCATCGCCACCGCCGACGCCACGATGGCCCGGGCACTGCGCCGCGTGAGTGTGGAGCGCGGCGTGGACCCGCGAGGGATTCCGCTCATCGCCTTCGGTGGTGGCGGGCCGTTGCACGCCTGCGGGCTCGCCGAGCGTCTCGGCATGCGACAGGTCATCGTGCCACCGCACGCGGGGGTGTTGAGTGCGGTGGGACTGGCGCTGGCGCCCGAGCGGCGGGAGCGCCTCACCAGCTGCGTGGTCCAGGCAGATGCCTGGAGCGATGCCTCGATGGCGACGGTGCTGGAGCGGGCGGCGCGCGAGTTGGCCGCGGGGGCCACCCACCTCGAACCGCGCTGGTGGTTGCGGGCGCGCTACGTGGGGCAGGGCTACGAGCTCGATGTGCCCGTGTCACCCGGTGAGGCGGTGGCCGAGGTCGTACGTCGCTTCGAGTCGCGACACGAGGGACGCACGGGCTTCACGCTGGAGCGGCCGGTGGAATTCATCAGTGCGCGTACCACGTTGAGCAGCACGCCGTGGCCGGTGCACTTTGCGCGTCCGGAACGCCACGGTGCGATCCCGATGGATCTCGATGATGGACGTGCCATGTCACGGACCCTGCAGGGGCCGTGTGTGGTCCGGCTGCCCGATGCCACCATGCGTGTGGCGCCGGGGTGGACCGCCCGGGCACTGGAGACCGGTGGTTGGACGTTGGAGATCGCATGAGCCCACAGCGAGTCGAAAGTGCCCGCATCCTCGGCACGCCGGTGCCGATGCTGCTTCCCTCGGCGGGGGCGGTCCACGTGCTGATCGTGGGTGAGGCTCCCGGCCCTCGCGGCGCCGACAAGAGCGGCGTGCCGTTCTTCGGCGATGCCGCAGGACGGCATCTCTACACGGCCCTGGTGCGACTGGGGGCCGTCACGCTGCCTCCCGAGGTGGATCAGATGGACTGGGACGGTGCGGCATTCACCGCAGCCGGTCTCGAGCCGCTGGCGCACGGCGTGGCGCTCGGCAACGCCTTCGATCGCTGTCCCTCCGACGACGGGCAGAGCTTCCGCGCGCCCGTTCGCAGTGAACTCGAAAGCACCCGAAACTTCGCGCGCATCAATCGCGATCTCGATCTGCTGAGCGCGCGCGGGCTCAAGGGTATCGTGACGCTGGGGCGAGTGGCGACGCGCACCTTCGATGTGTTGTTCAAGCACAAGCCCCGTCCACAGCTCGCGCGCCGCGCGCTCGCGCATCCGTCAGCGCAGGGACTGCTCTCCATGGCCCCTGATCGCGGCAAGGGCGCGAAGATGGCCGACTTGCAGGAAGCGTGGATGGTGCGCTGTCAGTATGCGGTGATACAGGCCGGTTATCCGGCGCCGCCCGAGGATCCGGTGTGACCGCGTCTCCGCACTTCGACGCCCTCGAACTCACGGTGTTTTCGCAGGGTGTGGCGATGCTCGCCGAGGAAATGGGCAGCCTGCTCGAGCGGAGCAGCATCTCGCCCAACATCCGCGAGCGGCTCGACGCGTCGTGCGCGCTCTTCGACGCGCACGGGCGCATGGTGGCGCAGGCGGCGCACATCCCGGTTCACCTTGGCGCCATGCCGGAGTCGGTGGCAGCGGTGCGTGCTGCAGGGGCGCGGGCGGGCGACGTGTTCCTGCTCAACGATCCATCGCACGGCGGATCGCACCTCCCCGATCTCACGATGGTGGAAGTGATCGCGCATCCGCACGATCCCGACGTCATCATCGGATACGCCGCGGTGCGTGCGCATCATGCCGATGTGGGCGGCATCAGCCCCGGCAGCATGCCCTTCGGCGCGACCGAACTGTATCAGGAGGGGATCATCGTCCCGCCGGTGCGCATCGAGGTGCGTGGTGCGGCGCAGCAGGATGTGCTGCGACTCATCCTCGCCAATGTGCGTACACCGGCGGAACGCGAGGGCGACCTGCGGGCGCAGCGCGCAGCCTGCGCGGCGGGCCGCAAGGGATGGCAGGCGCTGTATCTGCGCATGGGTGCCGACACGCTGCACGCCGCCGTCGACGCGCTGCTCGACTACACGGAGCGCCGGGTCCGTGCGCGTCTTGCGTTGCTGGAGGGCGCGGCGGGGCGCGCGGCCGATGCGCTCGAGGGAGATGGGGTGAGTGATGCGCCCATTGCCGTGGTCATCGCGGCACACGTGCGCAACCACACGCTGCATCTCGACTTCACCGGCACGTCACCGGCGGTGCGTGGCAACGTGAACGCGCCGCCGGCGGTCGCGCGCGCGGCGGCGGTGTTCGTCCTGCGTGTCTTGTGCGACGATGACGTGCCGGTGAACGACGGCGTCGCGCGCGCGCTGCACATCGTGATGCCCGAGGATTGCGTCGCCAATGCGAAGCGGCCGAGCGCCGTGGCGGCCGGCAATGTGGAGTTGTCGCAGCGCATGACCGACGTGTGTTTTGCGGCCCTCGCGGCCGCGGCCGCGAGTATCGGGGTCCACGATCTGGTCATCCCGGCCCCCGGGCAGGGCACAATGAACAACGTGACGCTGGGCGCGCCGGGCTGGAGCTTCTACGAAACGCTGGGCGGTGGTCAGGGCGCGAGCCTGCGTGGGCCCGGCCCCGATGCGGTGCACGTGGGGATGAGCAACACCCGCAACACGCCGGTGGAGAGCCTCGAGCGCGCGTACCCGCTGCGCGTGGTGGAGTACGCCGTACGCCGCGGCAGTGGTGGTGCCGGACAGCATCGTGGCGGCGACGGGGTGGTGCGTCGCTATCAGGCGCTGGTACCGTGCACCGCCACGCTGCTCACGGAGCGGCGCCGCGTGGCGCCGCCAGGGGCGAACGGCGGCGACCACGGGGCCTCGGGCATCAACCGCCTCAATTACGACGTACAGCCTGCG
>CAZNZG010000220.1:0-5973 GCA_964577455.1 uncultured Gemmatimonas sp.
CCGAGATCACCGCGCACGGCATGCCGAGGCGCTTGGCGATGTGGCGTTCCATCTGGGTCCCCAGCACGAGCTCCGGCGCCAGCTCGCCGACCTTCTGCTCCACGGCGAGGTAATCGTCGCTGATCAGCGCCTCGACCCCGATCGAGGCCGCATATTCGCGCACGGGGCGCGCGAACTCTCGCGAATAGGTGCCGATCCCCACCACCTGGAATCCGAGCTCGTCCTTCGCAATGCGCGCCGCCGCCAGCACGTGCGTGGCATCGCCGAAGACGAACACCCGCTTGCCGGTGAGGTACGTGCTGTCCACGCTGCGCGAATACCACGGCAGCAGCGAGCGGCTGGCATCGACCTGTGCCGTGCCCGCGCGCTCGTGTTCGAGGAGCGGCTGCACGTCGATGCCCGTCACGCGCCCGATCTCCTGCACGAACTCGCGTGTGGCGAGCACGCCGATCGGCACCGTTTTCACGGTGGGCATGCGGAACGTCTTCTCGAGCCAGCGCGCCGTGGTATCCGCCACCTCCGGATACATGACGATGTTGAAGTCCGCCTCGGGGATGCGGCGGATATCGGCGACCGTGGCGTTGTGCGGCGCGCAGACGTGCACATCCACACCCAGATCGTGCAACAGGCGCGTGATTTCGCGCACATCGTCGCGATTGCGGAAGCCGAGTGCGGTGGCACCGAGCAGATTGGCGCGTGGACGGCGCTGTTCGCGCTGCACCACCGTCATCACCGGCTCACGCACCGTCCCGGGAGCCGGGGCAACCGGTTGCAGCAGTGCGCGGACCAGATGATAGAACGTCTCGCTCGCGCCCCAGTTCTCCTTCTTGGAGTAGGCGGGGAGCTCGAGTGGCACCACCGGCACGGGCAGCGACATGCCCTGCGCCAGCGACCCCGGCTGATCCTGAATGAGTTCCGCGGTGCAGGACTCGCCCACCAGCAGCGCATCGGGCTTGAAGCGTTCGTACGCCTCACGCACCGAGGTCTTCACCAGCTCCGCGGTATCGCCACCCAGATCACGCGCCTGGAAGGTGGTGTACGTGACGGGGGGGCGGCGATCACGCCGCTCGATCATGGTGAAGAGCAGGTCGGCGTACGTGTCTCCCTGCGGCGCATGCAGCACGTAGTGCACCCCCTTCATGGAGGTGGCGATGCGCATGGCGCCCACGTGCGGCGGGCCTTCGTAGGTCCAGAGCGTCAGTTCCATGGCCGCCTCAGACCGCCAGTCGCTGCGCGCGATCGAGCGGGCGCGCAAAGAGTTCCGCGAGATCGCCGGCCTGCTCGAAGCCGTGCACGGGAGAGAACACGAGTTCGATCGACCACTTGGTCCGCAGCCCTTCCGCCTCGAGCGGATTGGCGAGCCCGAGACCGCAGACGGTGAGGTCGGGACGCGCCTCGCGACACCGATCGAGCTGCTTCTCCACATCCTGCCCTTCACTCACCTGCACCCCGGCCGGCAGTCGCGAGAGCTCGGCGTCGACGAGCAGCTTGTCGAGGTAGGGCGTGCCCACCTCGACGAGCTCCATGCCACATTCCTCGTGGAGAAAGCGGGCGAGCGGGATTTCGAGCTGCGAGTCGGGGAACATGAACAGTCGCTTCCCCTCGAGTTGCGGACGATAGCGCGAGAGCGCCACGCGGGCGCGCTCGGCGTTGGGGGCGATCGCCGCGTCGAAGATGGCGGGCGCCACTCCCCAGGCGTCGGCGGCAGCACGCAGCCACGCAGTGGTGCCGTGGACCCCGAACGGATACGGCGCCGACAGCAACGTGGCTCCGCGGGCCACGAGGGCGCGCGCGGTGTCGTTGAGGAAAGGCTGCGCGAGCAGCAGGCGCGTGTTGGGCCCGATCGGCGGCAGCTCCCGCGCGCGGCGCGGCGGGAAGAAGTGCACCGGCCCCACGCCAAGCTTGGCGAACATGCGCGCGAACTGATCCTCGACCACGTCGGCCACGGTACCCACCACCATCAGCTCCGGCGCCGCCGTGGTGCTCTCCGGCAAGTGTGGCACCATGCTCCGCAGGCAGGCGTCTTCCCCCTGCGTGAAGGTGGTCTCGATGCCGCTCCCCGAGTAATTGAGGATGCGCACGCGGGGCATGAACTGCGTGTTGAGCCGTTCGGCCGCACGCGAGAGGTCCAGCTTGATGACCTCCGACGGGCACGATCCCACCAGAAAGAGCGTGGTGATGTCGGGGCGTCGCGACAGCAGCTGCTGCACCACCCGATCGAGTTCGTCGTTGGCATCGGCCAGGCCGGCCAGATCGCGCTCACTCAGAATGGCGGTGGCAAAGCGCGGCTCGGCGAAGATCATCACCCCGGCCGCGGACTGCACGAGGTGGGCGCAGGTGCGCGACCCCACCACCAGAAAGAACGCGTCCTGCATCTTGCGATGCAGCCACACGATGCCGGTCAGGCCGCAGAACACCTCGCGCTGACCACGCTCGCGGATGACGGGCAGCTCGAGGAGGGTACTCACGCGGGGGCGACCTCGCCGTTACCGGCATTGCTCAGCCGGGCGGCCTTTTCGGCCGCTTCCTGGAGGCGGGCCGCGCGCAGCTTCAGGATGAACTGGATGGCGTTGACCGTGTAGGCGGCATACGCCACCAGGGCCATCCACATGAGGAAGCGCGGGTCCCACTTGAGGTAGAGCCCCACGAGATAGGCCGTGTGCTGGCCGATCACGAAAAAGCTCACCACATCTTCCCAGAAAAAGCTCTCGTGGAACAGGTACTGTCCGAACACGACCTTCTCCCAGATCGCCCCGGTCACCATGATAGTGTACAGGACGAGCGTCTTGACCACGATGGAGATATGGGCCGCCTCGAGTCCCTGTCCGGTCTTGAGGTAGCGCAGGACGAGAAAGACCGAAACCGCCATGACGAGGAACTGGACGGGCGCAAGGATTCCTTGCACCAGCGTCCACTTCGTTTCGTCGCGGCGCTTGCGCTCTTCAGGCGTATAGAGGCCCGTGCGTGCGGTTGGGGTCGACGCGCGGGAGGAGGCGGCCGCGTCGCGGGCGGCCGTCTTGGGTTGGGGCACAACAGTCATCTAGCCGTCTCTTCCGGGGGTTCGCTGCCCAGACGAGCGCAATGTGTGATTGGACCAGGTAGTTGTCAAGAAAACTTGACGTACACTTTTCTTGACAACTGGACCGGATAGTACCATACTCGCCGAGCTTTCGTTAACGTGTGGCCCGCACACCCGGGCTTTCACCTAATCCGCCACCGCGCCCAGGAGACTTCGCGGCCATGTTCGGCGCGTCACTCCAGCCAGCTGCCGGCCCCTCCAAGGTGACCCACGGCCCGGGCTCCAGCCCTGATCTCATGGATCACTTGTCTTCGCCGCGCCGCAGCGAGCGCCTCGACCGTCTCGAGCGCACGATTCAGAACGAACTCGTTCCTCGTCTCATGACGAGTCACCGGGTGGGCCCCGTGTCGCCAGCCATGGCGGCGGCGGCGGCCCGGTCGCTCTCGGAAGACGACGTAACAGCCTTCGTCACCGCGGTCCGTAGTCAGGACGACGGCCGTGGCGCCCAGTTCATCCGCGGCGTGATCGCCGAGGGGGCCTCGGTCGAAGCCGTCTACCTCGACCTCCTCGCCCCCTCCGCCCGGCGGCTTGGCGAGATGTGGGACAACGACGAATGCGATTTCGTCGAGGTGACCGTCGCCCTCGGCCGCATGCAGCGCCTGCTCCGCGACCTGTCGCAGGTGTTCCTCGCCGAGTCGGGGCACGCCGAGCCGGTGGGGAACATCCTGCTCACCTGTGTCCCCGGCGAACAGCACACGCTGGGCATCATCATGGTCGGCGAGTTCCTGCTCCGCGACGGGTGGCGCGTGCTCGTGGGCGCGCCGTGGACCGACAGCGATCTGCTCAACATGGTCGCCACCGAGTGGTACGACGTGATCGGCTTCTCGGTCGGTACCGAGAGTCGCCTGACGGTGCTGCGCCGGGATATCCGCCGGCTCAAGTCGGCGTCGCGGAACCCCAACATCCAGATCATGGTCGGCGGCCAGCTCTTTGCCGAAGACGCATCGCTGGCTGAGCAGGTTGGCGCGAATGCCATTGCTTCCAACGCCCGTCAGGCGCCGGCCATCGCGCGCTCATTGCTCGCGGCGGCTCGCGCCGGTGCAGCGGACGCACATCGCTCGGAGGGGCTCGGCGAGTATGGCCAGTTCCGTGAAGCCATTCGACGGGACTAGTCCCGCATTCGGCGAGCTCGACGCCCGCACGGCGGCGGCCTTACTGGCTGTCGCCGGCGACATCGCGCTCGTGATGGACGGCGCGGGGGTCATTCGCGACGTGGCGCTCATGGGCGGCGGCGACTCGCAGTTCGACACCGCCACGCAGTGGGTGGGACGCCCCTGGAACGAGACCGTCTCGGGCGACTCGCGCGCCAAGATCGACACGCTGCTCAAGGAAGCGGTCCATCAGGGGGTCTCCAAGCGCCGGCAGGTGAATCACGTCATGGGCGACGTGATGGACGTGCCGGTCAGCTATACCACCGTGAAGCTGGGACGCGACGGCAGTCTCGTGGCGGTGGGGCGTGACATGCGGCACGTGTCGGCGCTCCAGCAGCGGCTGGTGGAGGCGCAGCAGGCCATGGAGCGCGACTACTGGCGGCTGCGCCACGTCGAAACCCGCTACCGCCTGCTCTTCCAGTTGGCGAGCGACGGGATCCTCGTCCTCGACGCGTCGAACCTGAAGGTGCTCGACGCCAACGCCGCGGCCGGACAGATCTTTGGTGAGCCGACCGATCGTCTGATCGGACGGACCTTCCCGCTCGGTATGGATGCGCAGGCGGCACGCGCCCTCGAGGAGCTGCTGGCGGCGGCCCGCAGCGCCGGCCGCGCGGGCGACATCAGTCTCGCCCTGCAGGGCGGGCGCGCCTTCCATGCCTCGGCGTCGTGCTTCCGTCAGGAGTCGGCCACGCTCCTGCTGGTGCGCTTCTCCGCCGCGGAGTTGCCGGCGGCGGGGAGCACCGGCGCCAATTCGCCGTCGCGCCTGCTGGATCTGCTGGAGCGGTCGCCCGACGCGTTCGTGGTGACCGATCTGGATGGCATGATTCTCACCGCCAACCGGGCCTTCCTCGACATCACCGAGCTGGCGAGCGAGGAGCAGGTGCGCGGGACCCCCCTGGCCACCCATATCGGCCGTCCGGGGGCGGACTTCCCCGTCTTCACCAGCATGCTCCGCAAGAACGGGGTGGTGCGCCTCATGGCCACCTCGGCGCGTGGGGTGCACGGCAACCAGTCGGAGGTGGAGGTGTCGGCGGTGTGGGTTCCGGAAGGGGAGGAGCCGTGCATCGGCTTCACCATCCGCGACATCGGCCGCCGCCTGGCGAGCGGCCCGCAGGGTGCCCGCGACCTCACCCGTGCGGTCGAAGAACTCACCTCGCTGGTCGGTCGGGTGTCCCTCCGCGACCTCGTACGTGACACCGTCGACCTGGTGGAGCGGCACTTCATCGAGGCGGCGCTGGAGCTGACCAACGACAACCGGACCTCGGCGGCCGAGGTACTGGGGGTCAGCCGACAAAGCCTGTATGTCAAGCTCCGGAGACACCGGCTGGTCACACCGGGTGCCGATCGCGACGAAGACGTCGCCAGTTAGCCCAAAAAACAGACGCAAGGAACCATGGTAGGCTCTGTCGCACGGGCCGGCTGTCAACTAAACTAGACACATATGGGCGTCAGTTACACAGAACATACGGTACCAGCGCGTTTGGACCCGAAGGCGGTCCTGACGCTGCTCAAACCCGTCACCTGGTTTCCGCCGATGTGGGCGTTCACCTGCGGAGCGATCTCCGCGGGCGTTCCGCTTTCGTCGGAGCGTCTCTGGACGCTCGCGCTGGGAATCGGACTGACGGGACCGATGGTCTGTGCCTCGAGCCAGGCGGTGAACGACTGGTTCGACCGTCACGTCGACGCCATCAACGAACCCAACCGCCCCATCCCGTCGGGACGCATACCCGGACAGTGGGGGCT
>CAZNZG010000221.1:0-5941 GCA_964577455.1 uncultured Gemmatimonas sp.
CGCGACGGGCCAACGCCGCCAGCGACGCTGGCGCGGAGCGGCCCGGGCCACCCGTGCCGACCAGGCGAGGTCCGTCCTGCCGGCCGGCGGCGGTTGCCCCGTCGCGGCACGGCCGCTAGCGTCCGCAACCGCAAATCTACAATCGCCGCGGTGACCGCACGCCGCCCGTTGAGGACATCGCCGTGAGCGTCACGCTTCATCCGGCCGCGCCGCATCACCTGCCATCCTTCCTGCCCGGGCCGAACGGGTCGGACTGGCTGCTCACCTTCGCCGGCACGATCATCTTCTCGGTGATCTACATGTTCAACATCGGTCCCGTCGGCAACGGCAAGGGGCGCGTCGCCGACTACGAGGCCGACATGGCGGCGTACGCGAAGGCGCATCCTGCGCCGACCGGTGGCGACATGTCGTCCGACCAGCTGCTGGCGCTGGTCAAGGACGAGGAAGCGCTCGAGGAGGGCAAGGAAGCCTATGCGGCCTACTGCGCCTCCTGCCACGCGATGGACGGCGGTGGGCTGATCGGCCCCAACCTTGCCGACGCCTACTGGCTGCATGGTGGTACGATCACCGACATCTACAAGACGGTCACCAACGGCGTGCTCGAGAAGGGCATGCCGCCCTGGGGCAAGACCCTCAAGCCCGAGCAGCTCTCGGCCGTCGTTGCGTATGTGAGCACGCTGCAGGGTACGACACCGGCCAATCCGAAGGCCCCGCAGGGAAACCCGGTTTCACAGTGAGTCACTCGTGAGCAGCACCGCAGCACCACCGGGTGTGGGGAGGCGTGTCCTCCCCACGCTCAACGAGGACGGCAGCCGCCGCTGGATCCGCCCCAAGCCATCACATGGCACGTGGTGGCGCCGGCGGCAGGTCGTTGCGTACTGCCTCATGGCGATCTTCTTCGCCGCACCACACCTGCGGATCTTCGGCAAGCCGGTCTTCCTCATGGACCTGCCGCGCCGCGAGTTCACGCTGATGGGCTACACGTTTCTGCCCACCGACACGCTGCTGTTCATGTTCTCGCTGGGCAGCCTCGTGATCGGCATCTTCCTCGTCACGGCGCTCTGGGGCCGGGCGTGGTGCGGCTGGGCCTGTCCGCAGACCGTCTATCTCGAGTTCCTCTTCCGTCCCATCGGCCGCTGGTTCGACGGCGGGTACACGCAGTCACGCGCACTCGACAAGCAGGGGGCCTGGTTCACGCCGCGACGGCTGGGCAAGTACATCACGTTCTTCCTGTTGTCGCTGTTCGTGTCGCACACGATGCTCGCCTTCTTCGTGGGGATCCCCCAGCTGTACGGCTGGATGCTCGGCTCCCCGGCCGAACATCCGTCGGCGTTCTTCTTCGTGGTGCTGTTCACGGGGATCGTGTGGTTCAACTTCACCTACTTCCGCGAACAGACCTGCCTGATCGTCTGCCCCTATGGCCGCTGGCAGTCGGCGCTCATCGATCGCCAGTCGAAGATCGTGGCGTACGATTACGTGCGCGGCGAGCCGCGGGCACTCGGTGCCAAGAACCGCGACCCCAACGCCGGTGACTGCATCGACTGCAAGGCGTGCGTACAGACGTGCCCAACCGGTATCGACATCCGCAACGGCCTGCAGATGGAGTGCGTGCACTGTACTCAGTGCATCGATGCCTGCGACGAGATCATGACGAAGATCGGCAAGCCCACGGGGCTCATCCGCTATTCGTCGCAGGACGAGATCGCCGGCAAGCCCAGGCATCTGCTGCGCATGCGTACGATCCTCTATCCGATCGTGCTCACGCTGCTTGGCGGTGGTCTCGTGGCCACGATGTACTTCAAGAAGGCGGCGGACCTCACCGTGCTGCGCGGGCTCGATGGTCCCTTCGCCACCGAGGCCGACGGCCGTGTCTCCAACCAAATCCGCATCAAGATCACCAACCGTCGTGGTGACGACATGGCGTATCGCATCGTGATGGACAGCCTTGCGCCCGCGGGTATCGCGCCGAGCGAGGTCACGGTGGTGATCCCCGAAAACCCGCTGGCCGTGAAGGCCGGCGAAACCCGCACCACCAGCGCCTTCGTGCTGCTGCCGCCACGGGCGTTCACCAATGGCGAGCGTTTCATCACCATCAACGTGTCGGACGATCGGGACTATCGGGAGTCGGTGACGTACCGGCTGCTCGGTCCCACGTCGGGCACGGCCGGGAGTCTCAAGTGAAGCAGGGAATGGGGTGGCCGATCGGCGTGGCCGTGATCCTGGGCGCCACGGTGGCCGCAAACATCGTGGTCATGCGCATCGCCAACGACGATCCGTCGTTTGCGGTGGAGCCGGACTACTACCGCAAGGCGGTGCACTTCGATTCGACGATGGCACAGCAGCGCGAGAACATCAGCCTCGGCTGGGGGATCCAGACGCAGATCGACTCGATCGGCGACGGCACGCGCACGCGCCTGACGGTGCAGCTGCGCGATGCCTCGTCGTATCCGCTGCCGGGCGCGCGTGTGGCGGTGATGGCACGCCACAATGCCCGTGCCAACGACACCCTCACGGCCGTGCTCACCGAAGCGGCGCCGGGGATGTACAGCGCCGAGTTGCCAATTGCCCGTGCCGGTGAGTGGGAGGTGCGTGTGGATGCCGCCCATGGCTCGCAGCGGTTCTCCGCCAGCTCGCGGGTGAAGGCGGTACATGTGGCGCAGGCCACGCCGGGAGCGTCGCGGTGATCACGGCCACTGCCGCCGGCGTCCTCGTGGCGAGTCTGGTGGGCAGTGTGCATTGCGCCGGCATGTGCGGCGGGTTCGTGTGCTTCTACACCGGCTCGGCGCCGGGCCACGCGCCCTCCGCGCTACGGGCGCATGCGATGTACAATGGCGGACGGCTCCTGTCGTATCTCTCCCTCGGAGCGATCGCCGGAGCCATCGGCTCCGGCGTCTCGAAGCTCGGCGCCCTTGCGGGGGTGAGTCAGGCCGCCGCGGTCGTGGCTGGCGCCCTCATGATTGGCTGGGCCATCAGCACCATCGCCGCCCAGCGCGGCGTATCGCTTGGTTCGGTGCAGGCCCCACTCGCCTGGCAGCGTGCCCTCGGTCGGGTGCTGCAGTCGGTACGCGAACAACCGCTGGCAGTGCGCGCTGGCCTCACCGGGCTGTTCACCACCCTGCTTCCGTGCGGGTGGCTCTACGTATTCGTCGCCACCGCCGGCGGGACCGGCAGTGTGCGCAGCGCCGTGGTCACCATGGCGCTCTTCTGGCTCGGCACGGTGCCCGCCCTCGTCGCCGTCGGCGTGGGGGCCCAGACGGTCCTCGCCCCGTTCCGTCGTCGTTTGCCGACACTCAGTGCCACCGTCGTTCTGATCATGGGATTGCTCTCGATGTCGGGTCGCCTGCTGCCGCACGGCAGTCATTCGGCTGCCGCCACCTCGACCACCGCCGTGACGGCGACGGAGCAGGCGCATGTCCACTGACGCGCTGCGCCTTGCCGGTTCGGCCAGCCGCAGCAACACGGCCACCGCCGTCGCCTGCACCCACTGTGGCCTTCCGGTCCCCGAGGGTTTGCTCGACGACAAGGCCGAGCGGCAGTTCTGCTGCACGGGCTGCCATACGGCATTCAGCATTCTGCACGAACACGGCCTCGACTCGTACTATGGTTTTGCCGAACGACGCGAGGCACCCGTGCGCGCGTCGGGGCGCAACTACGAGGAGTTCGACCATCCGGCGTTTGCGCAGCTGTACGTGACGCGGACCGCCGAGGGGCTTTCGCGCACCGAGCTGTATCTCGAGGGCGTGCACTGTGCGTCGTGCGTGTGGCTCGTGGAGCGCATTCCGCTGCTGCAGACCGGTGTGGTGCGCGCCGAACTGGATGTGCGCCGCTCGCTGGCGGTGGTGGAGTGGAATGCGGAGGCCACGCCGTTGTCGGCGATCGCACGCGCACTCGACGTGCTGGGATATCCACCGCACCCGTTCCGTGGGGTGGCGCGCGCGGAGATGCGGCGCCGTGAAGACCGGGCCATGCTGGTGCGCATCGGTATCGCCGGGGCGATCGCGATCAATGTGATGCTGGCCGCACTCGCACTCTACGCGGGTGAAGTGAACGGCATGGAGACGCGCTTCACGGAGTTCTTCCGGTGGGTGAGCTTCGCCATCACGGTGCCGGCGTTCATCTGGCCGGGACGTGTGTTCTTCACCGGTGCGTGGGCTTCCGTTCGGACGAAGTCGCTCCACATGGATCTGCCCATCGCGATTGCCCTGGCGGCGGGATTCGTGCGTGGAGCGATCAACACGATCACGGGCGAGGGGCCGATCTACTTCGATGGACTCGCGATCCTGATCTTCGCACTGCTGGTTGGCCGCTTCCTGCAGCAGCGGGGCCAGCGCATGGCGGCGGATGCGGCGGAACTGCTGCACGCGATCGCACCCAGCACGGCGCGCATCGTGGACGGGGCCGATGAGCGGGTGCGCGAGATTCCCACGGCAGCGCTCCTTCCCGGCATGCTGCTCGATGTACGTGCCGGCGAGACATTCGCCGCCGACGGCATCGTCGTACACGGGCATTCGAGTGTGAACGCCGCGTTGCTCACGGGTGAATCGCGCCCGACCAGCGTGGGCGAGGGCGCCTCGGTGTTCGCGGGGACGCTCAACGTCGAAGCGCCGCTGCGGGTGAAGGTGGAGCAGGCGGGTGAAACGAGCCGCATCGCGAAGTTGCTGCGCCAGGTCGAGGAGAGTGCCCAGCGGCGCGCACCGATCGTGCAGTTCGCCAACCGGCTGGCGGGCGTGTTCACCGCGGTGGTGCTGGTGGCGGCAGCGGCCACGTTCATCATCAAGACGCAGCTCAACGCCGCCAACGCCCTCGACGACGCCATTGCGTTGCTGATCGTGACCTGTCCCTGCGCCTTGGCGCTGGCCACACCACTCGCGATCACCGTCGCGGTGGGCCGTGCCGCCGGGCGCGGCATGCTCGTGAAGGGGGGCGATGCGCTCGAACTGTTGTCGAAACCGGGAATTCTGGTACTCGACAAGACGGGTACGGTGACCGAGGGGCGCACCGCACTGACCGCCTGGGTCGGCCCCGAGTGGGTGAAGCCGCTGGTGCTTGCGCTCGAGGAGGGCTCTTCGCATCCCATCGCCGACGGTTTCCGGCGCGCCTGGCCGGAGCTGAGCACCCCACGGGTAGCGTCGTCACGGCATGTCGTGGGGGGTGGTCTCGAAGGCATGGTCGACGGCCGCACGGTCCGTATCGGTTCTCCCCGGTTCGTCGCGGAGGGGATCGTGGGCATCGACGACATGGTGCGCGCTGCCCTCGACGACATGGACCGTACCCAAACGCCAGTACACGTGGCGGTGGACGGGGTGCTCATGGCAGTCGCCACACTCGGCGATCGGGTGCGCGAGGATGCGCTCGCGTCGTTGCAGCAGCTGCGGGCACGCGGATGGCGGACCGTGATGCTGAGTGGGGATGCAACGGACGTGGTCGCGTCGGTGGGTCAGGCGCTGCAGTTCGGGGCGCACGATGCCATCGGTGCGGCATCACCGGAGGACAAGCTGGCGTTCGTAGAGCGCTGCAAGCAGAACGGCACGGTCGTGATGGTCGGGGACGGCGTCAATGACGCCGCTGCCATCGCGGCGGCACACGTGGGCATCGGCGTGCATGGAGGTGCGGAGGCGTGTCTCGCCACCGCCGACATCTACCTCACCCGCCCCGGCCTGTCGGCCCTTGTGGAGTTGACCGAGGGGGCACGACGCACCATGCGGGTGATCCGCCGCAACATCGCCTTTTCGATCGGGTACAACATCATCGGCGCCAGCATGGCCGTGGCCGGCGTGCTCACGCCGCTCATCGCGGCGGTGTTGATGCCCACCAGTTCCATCACCGTCGTACTGGGCAGCTGGTACGGATACACGTTCGCGCGTGTCCGTCACGGCGCCGCGACCGCCTCGGAGCCATCATCATGAGCGTGATTTTCATCGTGCTGCCCCTCGCCATCGTG
>CAZNZG010000222.1:0-5937 GCA_964577455.1 uncultured Gemmatimonas sp.
GCCGAGGGCATCCATGGCGTTCTTGATCAGCACCTCGAGCACCCATTCGAGGAGGACCTGATCGCCGCGTACCATGACGGGGGTCCCGGGATGCTCGCTGCGGATCGTCACCGTGCGCGCCAGCGTGGGGGCCCGTTCGGCAAAGTACTGGGCGAGCCGCTGAACCAGGGCCGCGGCATCGACCCGTTCATCGCGCGGAGGACGGCCAATGCGTTCGAAGCGGTGCGACACGCGCTCGAGCCGCTGGAGATCCTGCCCCATCGCCTCGACGGCGCGAGTCGCCGTTGCCCCCGTGACCGTTTCGGAAAGCAACTCGATCCATCCGGACATCGCGGAGAGCGGCGTGCCCAGTTGGTGGGCAGCCTCACGCGCCATGCCCGCCCACACCTTCTCGCGCTCGGCCCGCCCTCGTTCGACGAGTGCGTACACACCGAACCCCACGAGCAGCACGATGCCCGCGGCTTGCAGGATGGGGATGAAGCGCAACCCGCTCACGATCGCGCTCTCGCCATAGTGAACGGCCCCCACCGCCGGTTCCACGATGGGCGGATTCTGACGGTCCAGCTCCATGAGATACCGCCAGAAGCGCACGCTATCGCCGCTGGTAACGTCGGCCGGGAGGTTGGCGGTCGCCGAGACGCGACCATTGCGATCGGTCAGGACAAGCGGGAGCCCCGATTCCTTGATCTGCTGCGAGAGATCGAGCAGCGCGATCGTGGGGTCGGCGTTGAGACTCGTGTCCTGCAGCGCCTCATAAATGCGCGCATACATGCGCCCCTGCCCGGCGGCGGCGCCACGCAGCTCGGTCACCACGTGCTGCGTGTACGCCACGTACCATACCAGCAGACCGATCACGCCCAGCACCATCACCACCACGGGCCAGCGACGACGGCGCATCGGTCAGAACTCCGGGGGAAACGAGAGAAGCGCGACAGGCACCCGCGATCGTGCGCTCAGCGCAGGATCGCGCGTCCGAAATACGGCTGCAAGGCCTCGGGAATGCGCACCGAGCCGTCTGGCTGCTGATGATGCTCGATCAGACTGGCAATGATGCGAGGCAGCGCCAGACCGGAACCGTTGAGCGTGTGGACGAAGCGCGGCTTTTCGCCGGGCGCCGGCCGGTACCGGATGTTGGCCCGACGGGCCTGGAAGTCGGTGAAGACGCTACAGCTCGACACTTCGAGCCACTTGCCGACCGCCGGCGCGAATACCTCGAGATCGTAGGTCATCGCGCTAGAGAAGCCAATGTCACCGGCGGCCAGCAGCAACCGGCGGTATGGCAGCTCGAGCTTCTCCAGCACCGTTTCGGCCTGCGTGGTGAGGAGCTCCAGCTGGTCGCGCGAACTCTCAGGCGTGGTGTAGCGCACCAGTTCGACCTTGTCGAACTGGTGGACCCGGAGCAGCCCGCGCGTGTCCTTGCCGGCCGATCCGGCCTCGCGTCGGAAGCAGGCGCTGTACCCGCACATGGCGCGCGGGAGGTCGCCCGCCTCGAGGATCTCGTCGCGGAACAGGTTGGTGATGGGTACCTCGGCCGTGGGAATGAGGAACAGATCCTCATCCGGCACGCGGTACATGTCATCTTCGAACTTGGGGAGCTGCCCCGTGCCGGTCATGCTCGCCCGGTTGACCATGAGGGGCACCCACGCTTCCTCATAGCCGTGCGCATCGGTGTGCAGGTCGAGCATCATGTTGAGCAGCGAGCGCACCAGACGGGCCCCCGCGCCGCGATACACGATGAAGCCGGAGCCGGTGATCTTGGCGCCTCGTGGCAGGTCGAGGATGCCCATCGCCGCCGCCGCGTCCCAGTGCGGCACGAGCGTCGCGCCGTCTTCGCGCGGCGTGCCCCACGATTTCACGACGGTATTGTGCGACTCGTCTCCCTCGGGCACCTCCGGGAGCGGGATGTTGGGCAGTTCGTACAGCATGGCCTGCACCGCCGCATCCGCTTCGTTGCGGCGCTGTTCGAGTGCCGCGATCACGTCGCCGATCGTGCGCCCCTCGGCGATCAGGGCCGTGGCATCTTCGCCGGCCTTTCGCTTCTGCGCCACTTCCTGGGTGACCTTGTTGCGGCGCGCCTGCTGGGCCTCCAGCTCCGTGATGGCCGCCCGCCGCTCCCTTTCGAGCGACTCCGCCCGATCGAGCAGCGGGCCGAGTTCGGCGAGTTTTCCGCGACGACGCATCCCTTCGCGGAGGTGGTCGAGCTGGTCACGCAACAGACGGATATCGTGCATACCGGTCGTTCAGTTCTTGGGGAGGCCTTCGGTGAGCGCACGATATCCGCAGTTGCGGTTGATCATGGTGCGCAGCACGATGCGGCGTTCGTTGAGGATGATGCTGTCGACCACGGCCTTGGCGTAGAACGGCTCGCCGAGAATGCACCCCGAACTCGCGAGCCGGATGATGACCACTTCGTTGGGCGCCACGACTACTGTCGTATCGTTGGCGTACCCGCCGGTGGGCGCACGGGTGAGCGCGAGGAATCCGGAGTTGGAGCGCCCAAGCCCCACGACCGGCGCACCAGCCGGCGGCGACGGCACCAGCGCGCGCACGGGATGAAATGCGACCTTGCCGTCGCCGGTGATGTCGAACGCCACATCGAAGTTGAGCGAGCCGTTGGTGAGCATCTGCGGACGCTCGAGCGACTCGGTGGTGAACTGATAGGCGGCGGGCAGCGCGGAGTTGGTCCCCGTGATGGCCCAGACGCTGAAGACCCGTGTCTCGTTGTTGATGGTCGCGGGTGACAGCAGGCCGTCGTCGCTGCAGGCGGCGAGCACCGCCGCCATCACTGCAGCGGCACAAAATGACAGAGCGCGCCGCGCAGTGCGGGGCGCGCCGGAGCGACGAAAAAACAGGGTGTTGCCCATGGGAAATCCAGAGGTGAACCGGCGTGACGGCCGGTGCCGAACACGCAGCGGAGGTTACCGCTCAACTCGTGTCCGGGCAAGCGGTTCGGGGGCGTTTCCTCGCTTGACTTCACCCCGGAGCGGGGACAGCGTTCCGCCATGCCCACCATTCGCGATCTGGTCAGTGCCTTGCGTCAGCGGGACGGCGTGGACGCGGCCATTGTCCTCGGCCGCGACGGCCTGCTCATCGACGGTGCCAGCGTGGCGCCGCTCGACCCTGAGGGCCTGGCGGCCTTCGTCCCCCCCATCGCCTTGGCCGCCGTGGAGATGGGCCACGCCGCCCAGCGTGGTGACTTCGGCCTGATGGTCCTGGAATACGGCGAGGGCAACGTGGTGGTCTCCGCCCTCTCCAGCGATGCGTACCTGCTGGTCGTGCTGCGGGCGTCCGCCAATTTGGGCAGCCTGCTGTACGAGCTGCGTCGGCATCGCACCCATCTGTCGGCGCTCGTCTGAGTACGCCCTCCGCCCATAGCGTGTCGACCGGTGCGCCTGCCCGGGTGACCGTGCTGGTCGTGGACGACGAGCCGCACATCGGCCGCATCATCCGCACGCGCCTCGAGCAGGACGGGATCATCGTGCATGTGGCGGAACAGGGCGTCGATGCGCTGTCGCTGCTCGCGGCGACGCCGTCGATCGCGCTGATCGTACTGGACCTCATGCTCCCGGGGATGTCCGGCATCGACATCCTGAGAACACTGCGGAGCGATGCGCGGTGGCGTACGCTGCCGTGCATCGTCCTCACCGCAGCCGGTCAGGATGCGCAGCTTCGCGAGGTCGAGGCGCTCGGCGTCTCTGAAATCATGACCAAGCCATTCAGCCCACGACGCCTGCTCGCCCGGGTGCGTGCGTTCGTGGTATCCGACGCGGATGCCGGCGCCGATCCGGTGTCGGCATGACGTGGTCCCCCAGTCTCCTTCCACTACAATGATCCGCTGGAACGTGGTTCTGGCCGGTGGCGTGGGCTCGCGCTTCTGGCCGCTCTCCACTCCCGAGCAGCCCAAACAGTTGCTGCCGCTGGTGAGCGAGTCACCGATGCTGCACGACACGCTCGAGCGGCTGCGCCCGTCGGCCCCGCCGGAGCGCACGCTGGTCCTCACGAACGCGTCGTTGCGCGACGCCGTGCTGGCCCTGGAACCCTCGCTGCCGCCCGACAACGTGATCGCCGAGCCACGGCCCGCGGGCACGTGCGCGGCGTTGGCGTGGGCGGCCAAGTGCATCGCGGAGCGCACGGGGCCGGAGTCGGTGATGGTGTGCACCCATGCGGATTGGGCCATCGGCGATGTGCCCGCCTTCCGTGCCGCCCTCGACCGGGCCGCCGAGGTGGCGTTCGAGGAACAGGCGCTGGTGACGGTGGGGATCGTCCCGTCGCGACCGGACCCCGGCTTCGGGTATATCCAGCCCGGCGCCGTGGTCCACGACGATGTGCGGCGCGTGGCGCGCTTTGCCGAGAAGCCCAGCCGGGAGACCGCGGTGGGGATGGTCGCCGAGGGGTACCTGTGGAATTCGGGGATCTTCGCGTGGCGCGTTGGTGACCTGCTCGACGAAATCCGCGCCCTCACGCCGGAGGTGCAGCCGGCGCTCGAGGCCTCGGGGAGCGACCTGGCGGCGTTCTTCGCCGCGGTGAAGTCGATCGCGATCGACGTGGGCGTGCTGGAGCGCAGTCAGCGGGTGCTGGTGCTGCCCGGGCAGTTCGGCTGGGACGACGTGGGCACGTGGGCAGCGCTGCACCGTGTGCGGCGACACGACGCGCAGGACAACGCCATGCTGGGTCCGTCGTTCGCGCTGCAGGCGCGTGGCAATGTGGTGCACGCCGACGGGACGCAGGTGGTGCTGTATGGTGTGCATGATCTGGTCGTGGTGGCGCGCGACGGCCTGGTCATGGTGACCACGCGGGAGCACGCGGCCGACCTCAAGACGTTGCTCGACGCCATGCCGGCCGAGGTGCGCGACCGATGATCGTGCTCTTCGACGATGCGCGGGCGCGAACGTTCGAGCCCTTTGCCACCACGCGGCCGCTGGGCGAAGTGCGCGCCGGGGCGTTGCTCGTGCGGGAGCGTTGGGAACAGGTGCTGGCGGCTGCGAGCTCCGGGTTCGTGTCGTCCCCGCATCTGTCCGGGTTCGCGGAGTTCGAGGCCCCGCCCATGCACGCGGGGGCCGTGCCCGCCGGGACATGGCTGGTGAACACACGCGCCCTGCCCCACCTGCAGCCGTCCACGAGCAAGGCGTCGGTTCTGGCCATCGACGGCCAGGTAGCGGCGGTTCGACTGGCGGCGGAGGTGCCGGCGGAACAGCTGCGCGATCCGTTGTTCTCGCTCGACGATGTAACGCCGGGCACCGGCACCATGGCCCATGTGCCGGGGGTGTGGCTGCAACACGTGTGGGATCTGACCGGCACGCTGCAGGCGCTGTTGCTGGCGGACCTCCCGTTGCTGGGCGCGGCGATCGGTGCGCGCCCGCTTGCGGAGCAGCAGGAGACGGTGCCGGGTGTGCACGTGATCGGGGCGCATGGCGTGTGGCTGGAGGCGGGGGCCACGGTGGAGCCCATGACCGTGTTCGACACCAGCGCCGGGCCGGTCCTGTTGCGGGCAGGCGCGCAGGTGCAGGCGTTCACGCGGGTGGTGGGGCCCTGCTACGTGGGGCGCCAGTCGACCGTGATGGGCGATCGCATTGCCGGCTGCGCGATCGGCGACGTGTGCCGTGTGCATGGGGAAGTGTCGAGCACGATCTTCATCGGGCACGCCAACAAGGGGCACGACGGATTCGTGGGGCATTCGGTGATCGGCCGCTGGGTCAACCTTGGCGCCGGCACGATCACGAGCAATCTCAAGAACACGTATGGCAGCGTGTCGCTGTGGACGCCCGAGGGCGTGCGCGATACGGGGCTGCAGTTTCTGGGCACGATGCTCGGGGATCACGCCAAGACGGGAATCGGCATCCGGCTCACCACCGGCTGCGTGGTGGGCGCCGGCGCGAACGTCTTCGATAGCATGCCCCCCAAGATGGTCGCACCCTTTGCGTGGGGCGGTGGGGCGCC
>CAZNZG010000223.1:0-5905 GCA_964577455.1 uncultured Gemmatimonas sp.
CGACGTATCGCACGCCCGGACCATATCTTCTGCCGGTGAATCAGGGGCCGCTCTTCCCCGCCGCGCCTTCTGATCTCGTGGCCGCACTGGGCAAGGACGACAAGAAACTTTATCTCGTACCTTCGCTCGATCTCGTCATTGTCCGGCTGGGCGATCGCGCGCCGATCTCCGGTGTCGTCAGCCCGGCGGCGATCAGCACCTTCGACAATGCCTTCTGGACGCGACTGATGGCGGCGCGTCGGTGAGCGGTCGTGGGTCACTCGAATAATGCGTGGCCCTGCGGATCCTCAGCCGCGAACCGGGAGGGCGTGCCCCGCCCGCGCCTGAGGCTTTCGATCATCGCCCCGTGCCGGGGGCCCTTACATCATCCGCCACGGTAGAAACGCCAGTCGCTTTCGCCGAACGTCGCGAACAGCGCCATGGTGTCGTGCCCCACGTTGGGCACCAATCGGAATTCGTGGGCGACACCAAGGCTGCCAAGCAGTGTGCTGAAGGCGGCACTCCCCGGCGCGGTGTTGTCGGCATCGCCCACGATGATGCGCAGTCGTGGCCGCGCACCGGAGCCTCGGGCAAACAGTTCGGCGACGCTCAGCGGGCTTTGCGCGCGATAGTATGCCAGGTCATCGCCGTACACATCGCGCAGGATGCGCGCGCGCTCGGCGGGGTTGGCCTGGGCGCGCGGCCCGTCGAAATCGAGATCGAGAGGGCCGGCGCCCAGCATCGACACGGCGCCGAATCGCTCGGGGTAACGCAAGCCGATCCGGGCTGCTCCGTGTCCCCCCATGCTGAACCCCTCCAGCAGTCGGCCGTCGCGCGTGGCCTGCGTGCGGAACCGGAGATCCACGTCGTTGACGAGGTCGTTCGCCATGACCGTTTCCATCGGGATCCGGCCATCCTTCGAATTGGCCCACATGCTCGACGACATGCCGTTGGCGAAGACGACCAGCATTGGAGGAATGCGTCCGGCGCGAATCGCGGCGTCGAAGTGTGCGGCGACGGGCGCGATGCCGGCGAGACCGCCGCCGCTCCCGTGGAGCCAGTACAGCACCGGGAAGCGACCGGCCGGGTCACTGGTGTATTGCGGCGGGCGGTACACGTGATACGACACGTTCGTGCGCGCCGCCGGACTGGAGAACACCCGGTACTCCACGCCCGGCGCGGTGACCGCCGGCGTAACCCAGGTGGTGTTCTGTGCGGCCGGGTCAGGAGCCGGATCGATCGGCTGTGACGGGTTGCCTGCGCCGCAGCCGAACACCGCGGTGGCGAGGGCGCCGAGCACGGTGGAGCGGTAGTTGAGGAGTCGGCGGGCCGACAACAGTGGTGCCTGTTTCACCGGTGCCCCCCCCTCGATGCGTTTCGGGCCTTCCGTGGTACGCTGCCGGTGTACCTGCCCGCGCGGAGCGATCGAGAAGCGGATGTGAGACGAAGGACGCATTCGGTCGAGTCGTGCGAGTCGGTTGTCGGGGATACGTGAAGCGCGGCACGGTCTCCGATTGCGCTGACGCTACGACATCACGATGCGGTCGGGCGGCTCTGCCCGCTACGCGGGGCCACGTCGCGGGCCGACAATGATGGCCCGGGTCACCTCGTGCAATGCGAACGCCCGGACTCGAACCGGGATGGGTCGCCCCGCCAGCTCCTAAGGCTGGTGCGTCTACCAATTTCGCCACGTCCGCGTACCGCCCTGCAGCATGCTGCCACGCTCTGGAAGATAACGCCTCCGCCGCTCAGGCGCCTCCGCCACCGTCCGGCATGACGACGAGGGGCAGATCATGCGCGTGAGCCAGTTGTTGGATCTCCTCGCAACGCCGGTCGGCGAAGTAGGCCTCGAAAAATCCGAGGGCCGCCGGCGCGTGAAGGCGGGCAGCGTGCGACTCCGACAGCCCCACCGCGCGACAGAGGGCCGTCGCGAAGCGTGGCTCCAGGGCCGCCACCGCCACACGGCCATCCCGGCAGGCGTACAGGCGGTAGCCCGCGTACGTGCCGCTGATGGGAGACCCGGGGCTGGTGAGCCCCCACTCGCGCGGGAGCGCCAGAAATCGCGCGGCATCGGAGAGGGCGACTTCCTCCATGATCGGCGATGCCGGATCGCGCAGCCGCGCCAGCAATACCCGCAGCACCGCTTCGCTCACCAGCAGCGCACCCGCCATGTCGGCGAACGGCGCCACCGGGAGCCGCAGGTCGCTCACGAGCCCCGCCTGTGCTTCGTACGTGAGGTCGTGCCCCGGATGCTCGGCGTTCGCGCCATGTTCGCCCACGATGGTCACGAGGGCCAGGGTCGGGAAGCGCTGGTGCAGCGTGTCCTGATCCACGCCGAGCCGGTGGAGCGCCGACGGACGGAACGACGTGATGAGCACGTCGGCGTCGGCGAGCAGCGCGTACAACGCGCGTCGGCCGTGATCCTGCTTGAGGTCGAGGACGTGCCGCGTGATGCCGCGATGCATCGTCTCGAACGCCGCCGGCGCGTACACGGCCATGGGATCGCCCGACGCACTGTGGGCACTGGGCGGTGGCTCCACCTTGTGGCACTCGGCGCCCATCTGCGCGAGCCGCATGAGCGCCGCCGGCCCGGGCAGGTTCAGCGCCAGGCTCACCACGCGGACACCGGCGAGGACGCCGTCGTGCGACGGGGGGACGAGGGGGGCGGAAGACACGCGGCGAAAATACCACCGGGGCAGGCGGGACGCCCGGCGGCCCTGTCAGGGCGTGGCTGCGGCCTCCACGGCAAACCGCGTGAGCAGCTCCAGTGTGGCCCCCATCTCCTCCCGCGTGGCCGCCGGGTGGATGGGGCAGAGGCGGAGCGCGGGGCGACCATGCAGGATGGTGCTCATCACCGTGGCATACCCATCCTCGCGCAGGCGATCCACTATGCGCGCCGTCAGCGCGTCGACCTGTGCGGCGCTCATCCCCTCGCCGCGCCAGCGGAAGGTGACGATCCCCATCTGCGACGGCGTCACGATCTCCCATTGGCCGCTCTCCAGCAGCCACGCCTGCGCGAAGTCGGCCAGATCGAAGCCCACGCCGATCCCGCGCCGGAACTCGGCGAGGCCGAAGGTGCGCATCGACAGCCACAGCTTGAGCACCTTGAACGAGCGCGTGAGCTGAATGCCGCGCTCGAAGAAGTTCACGTCGTCCTGAATGTGGCGTGACACATCGGCGAGGTAGTCGGCGTGGTCGTCCTCCTCCACGCGGAACGCCTGCTTCATGAGACGGGCGTCGCGCACCAGCAGGCACCCCAGTTCGAATGGCTGAAAGAGCCACTTGTGCGGGTCGAGCGTGATGGAGTCCGCGCGCCCGAGCCCGTCGAGCGCCGCCGCGCCGCGCGGGTGCAGCACGGCCGCCGCACCGTAGGCACCGTCCACATGGAGCCACAGCCCTTCGCGCGCACACAGATCCGCCAGCGCGTGCAGCGGATCCACGGCGCCGGTGTTCGTGGTGCCGGCGTTGGCGACTACACAGAACGGGCGCAGGCCGTTGGCCCGATCCTCGGCGATCGCCGCCGAAAGGGCGTCGAGGTCCAGTCGCATGCTGGCGTCGGTCGCGATCGACCGGCGCTGCCGCTTGCCGAAGCCCAGCACGCGCAGCCCCTTCGACATCGAGGAGTGCGTCTGATCGGAGTAGTACACGACCGACGACGGGTCGTGACCGCCCAGCCGCCTTTCACGGGCCACCACGATCGCCGACAGGTTGGCCATCGACCCGCCGCTCACGAAGATACCGCCGGCGGTGTCGGGCAGTCCGCACGCCGCGCGCAGCCACTCCAACACCGTCAGCTCGATCTGCGACGCCGCACTCGAGGCCAGCCAGTGCCCGGCGAACACGTTGTGCCCGCTCATCAGGAAATCGCCCACGGCACTCACGAAGTTCGACGGGCTCGGCACGAAGGCGTAGAAGCGCGGGTGGTCGGCGCGGAACGCATTCTCGAAGACCGTGGTGGCCAGCGTGTCGAGCAGTTCGTCGGTGGGCGTGGGCGACTCCGGGGGCGGCGTGTGCAACAGCCGTACCGCCTCCTCACGGCTCATCGTGGTGGTGGTGGGCTTGCTGCGCACCGTCTCGAAGTGATCGACGACCATGGCAAGCGCGCGTTCGCCCAACGCCTGCATCTCGGCGCGGGACAGCTGCAAGGGAGCGTTCACGGATCTGAACTGAGGGGCTGATGCCGGCAACCGGCGTGACAGGGCGTACATTGGGAATATTCACTGTGTAGACCGAAAACGAAGGAGCATCCGTGATGCTGAAATTGCCGCCCAACGAGGGGCGGCATCCAGAGACGGGCCCCAATCATCGTCTCATCGCATGGAGTGCCGTTTTCCTGCTGGCAGGGGCGATCATTACGCCGCTGGTGAATCAGCCGGGATGGACGGCGCTTTTGCTGACGCTGATCGACCTTCCCGTGCGTGTCGGATGCGTGACGCTCTTGTGGATGGCCACCCGTCATCAATGGCGTACCGGGAGTGCGGCCCTGCTTGCATTCCTCACGCTGTCGGCGGCGCTGGATCTGGTAGCCGCGGTGCTGTTTCGGGTCAGTGCGCTCATGCCAGGAATGGCCACGCAGCAATCGGGCGATGTCGCCCAGCTTTCTGCGAGCCTGTGCGTGGTGCTCGGGCTGCTCGCTGTTCCTCGAGCCAACCGTTGGCGCAGCGCGCAGCTGTCCAGCCTCGATGCGTTGGTCACCGTGGGCGGATTCGGACTGCTCGTGTGGCACTTTCTGGTTGGCCCGGCCCAAGTGTACACCGGTCCGGAACCCGGCATGGCATCGATCACGGAGATCGCGTATCCCGTCCTCGATGCCGCCATGGTTACAGTGCTGGTGGCGCGGTCGTGGGGAGGTCTCACGATTCTTCCCGCGCCGGTGCGCCGGGCGCTCGCGGCTTCGGTGGTGGCCGCGTTCGTTGCTGATGGATTCATCGGCATCTCTTTCTACGTGGCGCGATCACCGGTGTGGTTGTTCGCCTCGGCGATCGGCCACGCCGCGAGTACACTGGCCCTGGTGATGCTCGGTGACATGGCTCGACGGTTGCCGCTGCAACCGCCGGCGCGTGCAGATCACCGTGCGGAAGGCGCACTGCCGCCGTTGGCAGCCGTAACGGCGTCGCTCGTCCTGCTCGCCATGGGCGTGGCGTTATGGCGTGGACAGGTTGTCGATCGCACGCTGTTCGGGGGAGGAATCGCCCTGGCTGCCGTCGTCGCCATTCGTCAGGTCCTCGCCGCGCGCCGTCAGGTGCAGTGGCTTCGGGAACGTGAGCATCAGCTCGAGGCAGAGGTCGCAGAACGCACGGCCGAACTGTCGGTGGTGAATGCCCGCCTCGAACACCTTGCCGCCGTCGATGGTCTGACCGGGCTGGCCAATCGCCGGCGTTTCGACGAGGCGCTGGCCGAGTTGTGGATCCAATCGCAGCGGAGTGGTCAGCCCATGGCCGCCCTGCTGCTCGACGTCGATGCCTTCAAGTTGTACAATGACGCGTTCGGGCACGGCGCTGGTGATCGCGTGCTGGTCGAGGTGGCGCGTGTGCTGGCACACGTTACCAGACGGCAAACCGATCTCGTGGCTCGCTACGGAGGTGAAGAGTTCGTGATTCTCTGCCCGAGTACCACGCCGGCTGGTGCGCAGCAGTTCGCCGATGCCTTGCTCGAGGCCATCAGAGGTGCATCCATCCCACATGGGGCTTCGCCGGTCGCGTCGATCGTAACGGTCAGTATCGGCGTGACGTCGTGCGTGGCATGCGCAGGGGGCAGTGCGCTGGCACTCATCGAGACGGCCGATCAGGCCTTGTACGAAGCCAAACGAGCGGGGAGAAATCGGATGATTTTCCGCGAGATGATCCCCCAGGAGGGGTGAGTTGATGATCATGCGGTGTCTGGTGCACGTCGGCATCGGGCTGGTGTGTCTGATGGCTTCCCCCAT
>CAZNZG010000224.1:0-5883 GCA_964577455.1 uncultured Gemmatimonas sp.
CCGTGGCCATGAGCACCGGCACCGGCGTGATCAGCCAGTTCTTGAACGCGAAGATCAGGCCGATCAGCGCGAGGAGCACGATGTGGCCGGCCGTCATGTTGGCGAACAGACGGATGGTGAGCGCGAAGGGCTTGGAGATCTTGCCGACGATTTCGACCGGCGTCATGACGAAGAACATCACGATGCGCATGACGAAGGGGAGATCCTTGTTCCAGTAGAAGATCGTGTTGAGGTATCCGAGCCCGTTGGCCCGGATTCCCGAGATCTCCACCACGACGGCGGTGATGATGGCGAGCATCGCCGTCACCGACACATTTCCGGTGGCCGTCGCCCCCCACGGCAGCATGCCGAGCAGGTTGCAGACCAGAATGAAGAAGAAGAGCGTGAGCGCGAAGGGCACGAAGCCCTCGCCATGGTGTCCCACGTTGGGGAGCACGACTTCGTTGCGGAGGTACAGCGCCATGGCCTCGATCGCGCCGGCGAAGCCCTTCGAGTGCCCGATGGTTTCGTGCTGCTTCTTCGACGAGTTGCCCGCGGTGATGAGCACCACCGACACGATCAGCGCCGCCAGCAGCATGAACACCACATGCTTGGTGGGCGACAGATCGATGGACACGCCGCCGATGTTGATGGGCGCGAAATGCGGCAACTCGATTTCGGCGGCGAGGTGCGAATTGAGCGCCGGGATTTCGAGGTGACGGCTATCGGTGATGTGCGGCGTGATGAAGTCCACCGGCTTGTCCGACGCCGGAGCGGCGGCGTGCTCGGTGGCCCCATGCTCCTGCGCGCTCACGGAGAGCGGCGCCGCGGCGAGGGTGGCCGCGGCGAACAGGGTGGCACAGACGAAACGCGACAACGAACGGAGCATCTGCTGCATCCGGGAGTATCAGTTCAGGAAGAGCGGCTCGACGAGCGTCGAGACGAAGTAGAACACCACCAGCGAGATGAGCGCGGGCCCCGACACGAGCCCCAGCGCCTTGATGCCGAGAAACGCCCAGAAGGCAACGGATGCAAAACGCAGCAGCACGCCGAGCCCCCACCCTGCAATCACCTGCTGCCGCGCAACGAGTCGCGCGATCACGAAGGTGAAACTCTGTACGATGAACGCCAGCCAGGCACTCGCCCGCACCGCATCGGCGCCGGCGGCATCGGTCCAGACGAACCGCTGCATGACCAACAGCGCGACCACGATGATCGTGCCCTGCGCGGCCGTGAAGCCGAGCACCGCACGGCCCAACCCCATCGGTGCAGCGACCGGCCCCGTCGGCATGGCGTTCCCCGTCATGAGTTCGGTGTCGAGTCGTCGTTCCGTGAGTGCGAACCACGCGGCTTCGTGAGTTGCCGGTAGCTCAGATAGAAGCTGCCTCCACCCCCCAGCAGTACGCCGCTCAACAGAAAGAGCGGCGCGCTGTCGAATCGGCGATCGAGCCAGTTGCCGACCCAGACGAAGAGCAGGATGGACGCGAAGAACTGCGTTCCCAGACCGGCCAAGGCCCACGGCGACACGTCGTCGTTCGCTGGCCTGGAATCACGCGTCGGCTTTTTCGGGGAATCAGCCATTCGAGGGCGGAACCTAGACGCTTGTGAAATTTTTCGCAAGCGATCATTCTGACCGAAACCGAACAAAGACCGGCACCGGTTCGGACTCCGCGAAGCGCTGACGCGACTGTCACTTAGCGGATCCTTTCCCTGTAAACTCCTTCTTGACAGCCCGAAGCGCCGTAGATAACGTGGCGATGCACCGAAATGTGATGCCTGACCGTCCAACTGCATGCAGGGCCAGCGTATTGGCACTGTGGCATCGTTCCCCGACATTTCGCCCCGTCCACTGATGCTTTCACGCATCACCGTTCCACTGCTGGTCGCCGCCGGGCTCGTCTTTGCGTGTGGCCCACGCACGCCGAGCCCGCTCGCCAAGGCGCGTCCGAAAGCCGGGGCGGACCGGGGTATCAGCTCGCACGTCATGGTCGACACGGCCAACGGCTCGGTGCGATTCGCCATCGAGGTGGTCAACGATTCCCCCAAGCGGGTGGAGTTGATGTTTCCCGACGGGCGAACGCACGACTTCGCGGTGCTCGACAGCGCGGGGCGCGAGGTGTGGCGGTGGAGCGCCGGGCGGCTGTTCACGCAGGGGATCCAGAATCGCCTGCTCGATGCCCACGATTCCACGATCTACGACGAGCGCTGGACGCCGCCGGCCCCCGGGCGGTATGTGCTCGAGGCGCAGCTCCGCAGCGAGACGCACCCCGTGCGGCAGCGCGTGGAATTCGCCCTCCGCTGAGGACGCGCGGTACATTACCGATCGTGAGTGCAACGGACGCCCACCGGCGTCCGTTACTGTTTGCAGCAGCGACGTGCCGGGCTCACGAGGGCGTCGACTGTCGAGTGCGGACTCCGATCAGCGGAGCCGTGAGACCTTTCAACCTCACCCAGTGACTCCGTCTCCCGACGTCACGTCGCCCGACGCGAACGATCTCGCGTTGCTCGACCGGCTCGCCGAAGCCCGCACACAGCTGTCGCAGCAGATCGCCCAGCGCATCGTGGGCCAGGCACACGTGGTCGACGATCTCGTCACCGCGCTCCTCGCCGGTGGGCACGCCGTTCTCGTGGGCGTGCCGGGCCTCGCCAAGACCCTGCTCGTGCAGACGGTCGCGCAGGCACTCGACCTGTCGTTCTCGCGTGTGCAGTTCACCCCAGATCTGATGCCGAGTGACATCACCGGCACGGAACTGATGGAAGAGGAGCCGGGCACCGGCAAGCGTGCCTTCCGCTTCGCGCCGGGGCCGGTGTTCGGCAACATGGTGCTGGCCGACGAGATCAATCGCGCGCCGCCAAAGACACAGGCCGCACTGCTGCAGGCCATGCAGGAGCGCACTGTGACCGTCGCCGGCCGCACCTACGAGCTGCCCGGCCCGTTCTTCGTGCTCGCCACGCAGAACCCGGTCGAGCAGGAAGGCACGTATCCGCTGCCGGAAGCGCAGCTGGACCGCTTCATGTTCGAGCTCAACATCGGCTATCCCACGCGCGAGGAGGAGGAGCAGATCGTGCTCTCCACCACCGGCGACACGCAGGGCAAGATCACGCCGGTGCTGGGCGGCGAGGAACTGCTGCAATTGCAGCGGCTCGTGCGCCGGCTTCCCGCACCGCCAAGCCTCGTGTCGTACGCCGTTGCCCTCGTGCGCAGCACGCGTCCCGATGCCCCCGAGGCCACGGCGAAGGTGAAGAAGTACGTGAGCTGGGGCGCGGGTCCGCGTGCCTCGCAGTATCTGGTGCTTGGCGCCAAGGCCCGAGCCGCGATGGACGGGCGGGCCATGCCCGACATCGCCGACGTGAAGAGCGTGGCAAAGTCGGTCCTGCGTCACCGCCTCGTGGTGAACTTCCAGGCGGAAGCGGACGGGATCCCCACGGAGTCGCTCATCGAGCTGCCCTGACGGCCGCGAGCGACAGGGCAGCAATCCCGCCCATCAACGGCAGCTGTCATCGCCACTCGGCATTACACAACGGCGCTCCTGTGGGCGCCGTTGTGCTTTCTACCGTCACGGGATCAGCATTGCGCGTGCCGGCGGCGCTGTTTCGGCGTCTCTCGGTACGGCACATGGCGACGCTTCCGGTCGCCCTGGAATGACAGCAGAATGACACTGCGACCAAACGTTTCGTCCTGTTCGCAAAGCTCGTGGTTCCCGTCCGTGCCGAGGCTCTCCGATGTCCCGCCAGCCCACCCTGATGCCAGCGACGGTCTTGCCGCATCCCCACCTGCCCCACGAGTTGGAGCCCGTCGGGGACCTGCCGTCGTCGGCGCTGCCCTCCGACGACCTGCCGGGCGTTGGTGCACCGGATGGGACGCGGCCCACGATCCGCGTCCAGACCCTTGGGGCGTCGCGCATGGTCGTGGGCGATCAGCTGATCGGTCTGCACAACGCCCTGCTCTTCGCGCTCATGCTGCGCCTGGTGTACACGCCCGGCATGTCGGTGCAGCGCGATGAGCTGCTGCGCGAGCTCTGGCCCGACCTGGAGCCGGTGCGTCAGCGCGGCAATCTGCGACAGGCGCTGTACAAGTTGCGCGGCATGGGGATCGACTCGTCGATCCGCGGCAACGTGGTGTATCTCGATGCGCTGCAGGTGGAGCATCGCTTCGCGGTCCACCCCTCGTTCGACAGTTTCGAGCAGGACATCACGCGCGGCACCGAGCCGTACGGGGTGTTTCTTCCCGGCTTCACGCCGCCGACGGACCGGCTGGCCGAGTGGTTCGAACAGACGCGCGAGGAGGTACACGCCGATGTGCGTCGCGTGCTGGTGGCTGTCCTGCGCCAGCGCCGGGACCGGGCTGACTGGAACGGGGCGCAGATGGTGGCGAAGTGGATCCTCCAGATCGACGCCTTGAACGAGGATGCCACACTGGCGTTGGCCGAGTGCGTTGCGGTGACGGGATCGAAGGTCGAGGCGATCGCCATCCTCGACCGATACCTCACCGAAATCGGCGCCGAAGCCGGGGACATCCGGTTGCCGGCGACCCTGCTGCGGAAGCGTTTTTCGGAGGCGGTGCCGCGCCGACGCTCCGTGGCTCTGGTGACCGACAAGTATTTCGTGGGGCGTGATGAGGAGATGAGCGACCTCACGCTCGCCATGCGCCGGGCGCGCTGGCATGATGGCAGCGCCGTGCTGCTGCACGGCCCCGCAGGGATGGGGAAAACCCGCGTGGTCACCGAGCTCTCGCGGATCGCTCTGATGGACGGGCACCGTCAGGTCCTGCTGGAGTGCCGGGAAAGCATTGCGAAACAGCCGCTGGTGGCGCTGCTGGAGGCCTTGCCCGAGCTGCTGACCGCGCCGGGAGCGGCGGGATGCGCGCCCGAGAGTCTGATGGTCATCCGCAAGCTGCTGGGGATGGCGACGGAGAGCGACCGGGCGGAACAGGACGCGATGGCGGACGACACACCGCCCGAGGGGCTTACCGCGAGTGAGCGCTTCGAGCTGGCGATGCGGACGATCCGGTCGCAGTCGATCCGTCACGCCGTGGTGGATCTCATGGCGGCGCTGAGCGACGAGCGACCGATCTTCCTGCTCGTGGAGGATGCGCACTGGCTGGACGATGCCTCGTGGGAGGTGCTGGCCGATGTGATCCAGCGGGTGAACGAGATGCGCGTGTGCATCGTGATCACCTCGCGTTTCGCCACCATCCGCGAGGAGCGGCCGGGGCGCATGCCGACCACGCTCAGCGTCCGTCGGCTACCGCCACTCCCGCTGCATCACCTGCAGTTTCTGGTGCAGTCGATTGCCGAGGAGCACTCCGCTGAGGTGCCGGCGGAGGTGGAGTCGTGGATCACGGGGGGCTGCGAGGGATCGCCCCTGATGCTGCGGGCCCTGCTGGAGCATTGGCTGGCGACGGGCGCGGCGGTGGGGGTCCCGCCCACCCTGAACTCCCTGCTGGACCAGCGGATCGATCGTCTCGATGCCACGGCGCAGCACACGCTGCAGGCGATCGGCCTGCTCGGGAAGTTCGCGTCGCTCGATCGCATCAAGCTCGTGCTCGAGTTGCCGATGCATGAGCTGATCCACGCTCTGGAGCAGCTCGAACTGTCCGGCTGTCTCGATACGAGCCATGCGGCGCTGGTGATCACGCACGACCTGGTGCGTCAGGTCGCGGTGCGGAAGCTGTCTCCGCTGGTGGAGACGGCGTTGCGTGCGACGATCGGCGACGTGCTGGAGGCCGAGTATTCGCGGACGGGGGATCAGGCGATCCTGCTGGAGGCGCTGATGCACATCGAGCTCAGCGGCCGTCCGGACGTGTTGCACCGTTTCATCGCGAAGTACGAGGAGCCTCTGCTGGAAAGCGGCCGTCCGGCAGCGGTGTTGCGGGCGATTGGGACGTTGCAGGGGGCGGTGCCA
>CAZNZG010000225.1:0-5875 GCA_964577455.1 uncultured Gemmatimonas sp.
GCATGCGCGCCATGGTCATGAGCTTCGCGAGCCATCACCTGTGGCTCGACTGGCGGCATAGCGGCCCGGTACTCGCACGCGCCTTCCTGGACTACGAACCGGGTATCCACTGGTCGCAATGCCAGATGCAGGCCGGGAGCACCGGGATCAATACCATCCGCATCTACAATCCCTACAAGCAGGCCGAGGAGCACGATGCGGTCGGCGACTTTGTGCGGCAGTGGGTGCCGGAGCTTGCCGCATTGCCCACCGCCGACCTGCTGCGCCCGGAGCACACCCCACAGCTGGTGCAGCAGATGCACGGGGTATACATCGGCCGCGACTACCCGCGGCCCATCGTGGAGCACGATGCGGCGTACGGTGCCGCGCGTGAGCGGCTGCACGCCGTCAAGCGCCAGGCCCAGCGCACGGGCGAGTCACGGCGCGTGTGGCAACGGCATGGCTCGCGCAGTACGCCGCTGAACGCGCCGAACCGTTAGCCGAACCGTTAACCGAACCGCTCGCTCAACCGTCGCCGCACCGCGAAGGTGGGCCCTGCGATCCGCAGGATTCGACCTCGCTGAACCTTCCGCCGCGATACCCATCCCGCCAGCATTCAGCATCGATCTTCATTCACCGGAGGTGTTCATGAGTTCGCCGCCGCTCCTCCCCGGTCGCATCGGCTGGGTCGATCTCACCGTGCCTGACGCCCCGCGCGTCCGCGACTTCTACACCGCCGTCGCCGGATGGACCGCCCAAGGTCTCTCCATGGGCGAGTACGAGGACTACGTGATGCTCGCCCCTGACGGCACGCCGCAGGGCGGCGTCTGTCATGCCCGTGGCACCAACGAGGGCGTACCTGCACAGTGGCTGGTGTACATCACCGTGAACGATCTCGATGCACGGCTCGAGCACGTCACGGCACTCGGCGGACGTATCGTGCGCGGCCCGAAGTCCGCCGGCCCGTCCGGACGATTCGCCGTGATCGAGGACCCTGCCGGTGCGGTCTGTGCCCTCTTTGAACCTCCTGCCACGCCGGTCAGCTGACCGCACACCATGCCCATGCTCCGTCATCGCGTGCTGATGTCCATTCCGCTGCCGTTCTTCCGAGGGGCCGCCGTGCCGCTGCTGCGACTCGCCGAATCACGCCACGTTGCGCGTACGGCGCTGCTCTTCGCCGTTCTGGCATCGACCGCGTGCGCCCGCGCCACGCCCACCACCGTGCCGGAGCCTGCGGCCCAGCCGGTACTGCAGCCTCCCATCACCGTCACGCCGGAGCCAACGCCGGTTCCATCGCCAACTCCGGCGCAGCCCCCCGCATCTGCCCCCGACAGCGCACGCGCCGACTGGCACCGCCTCGACTACGACACCGACTCGGTGCTGGGCGTGGGCTCTGAGCGTGCCCTCCGTGAGCTGCTGGCCGGGCGGCAGCCGCGTCGTGAAGTCATCGTGGCGGTCATCGACGGTGGCGTGGACACGGCCCACACCATGCTGGCGCCGCGGCTCTGGAAGAACGCGAAGGAAGTGGCGGGGAACGGCAAGGATGACGACCGCAATGGTCTGGTGGACGATGTCTACGGCTGGAATCTCATGGTCACCCCATCGGGCGCCGCGGTGGGGGCCGAAACGTTCGAGCTCACACGGCTCTACGCCGCATGTGGCGGTCACCCCGCCGGTCGTGGCCTCGCCAAGCCGCCGAAGGCTTCGTGCGATTCGCTCACGGCAGCATATCGGGAAAAGTCGGATGAGGTGAACGGTACGCTGTCGCAGATCGCCAATATCGACCGCATGCTCTCGCAGGTGAACAGCGCCCTGTCGGCGGCGCTGGGTGGCGGTGACGTCACGCGGGCGCGGGTCACGGCGTTGACGCCGGCCAATGCCGCGCAGGAGCAGGCCAAGCGCATGTGGCTGCAACTCGATGCCAACGGCCTCAACGCGACCGAGATCACCGACGCCAGAAAGGCCTACGAATCGCAGGCGAAGTATGGTCTGGACACCACGTACTTCCCGCGCGCCGCGCAGTCGGTGGGGTCGAGCGACGTGACCGGTCCGGACGCGCTGCACGGCACGCACGTGGCCGGCATCATCGGAGCGGACCGCAACGCCGCCAATGCCGTGCAAGGCATCGCGCCAAACGTGCGCCTCATGGCGCTGCGCGCCGTTCCCGATGGTGACGAGCGCGATGCCGATGTGGCGCGTGCCATCCGCTACGCGGCCGACCATGGGGCCCATGTGATCAACATGAGCTTCGGCAAGGCCTATTCGCCGGGGAAGGCGCAGGTGGACAGCGCGGTGCGCTACGCCGAGCGCAAGGGTGTGCTGCTGGTGCACGCGGCCGGCAACGATGGCGAGAACAACGACATCGTGCCGTCGTTCCCCACACCCATGCTGCGAGACGGTTCCCGCGCCAGGCTGTGGCTGGAGGTCGGCGCGAGTTCGTGGAAGGGGATGAACACGCTCGCCACGAGCTTCTCCAACTACGGCAAGCAGCAGGTGGACCTGTTCGCGCCGGGTGAGGATATCCTCAGTACCGCCCCTGGCGGCGGCGTGAAGCGCGAGAGCGGCACCAGCATGGCGGCGCCGGTGGTCTCGGGAGTGGCTGCGTTGCTGCTCACGTACTTCCCCGCGTTATCGCCCGCCGACGTGCGTGACATCATCCTCCAGTCGGTACGCACCTTCCCCGGTCTCACGGTCGCGCTGCCGGGCGGCGAGGGGCAAAAGGTGCCCTTCGCGGGGCTCTCCCGCACCGGTGGCGTCGTGGACGCCTATGCCGCCGTGAAGCTGGCCCTCCAGCGCGAAGCGATCCGACCCTAGTTTGTTTCCTGTAGACCACCGTTCTTCCCGCCCCTGACCTTCCCTGCCATGACCCGTCTGATTTCTGCCGCAGCGCTGCTGTTGGTTTCTGCCACCACACTCTCCGCACAGGCCGGCGCGCGTCGCGCCGCCCCCAGCACCCGTGCCATCACCGAGGTGTCGCTCACGCTCACCGATACCGCGGCGCAGCGCGCCGCCGGGAAGCCGGCGATCATTCGCGTGAACTACGGCCAGCCGCACCTGCGCGGCCGCAAGCTGCTCACCGACAGCCTCGTGCCGATGGGTCAGGTGTGGCGCCTCGGCGCCAATGCGGCCACGCTCTTCAGCACCGACGTGGCGCTCACAATGGGCGGACTCGATGTGCCCGCCGGCCGCTACGTGGCGCAGGTCATTCCCGAGCAGAGCGGCTGGTCGCTGATCCTGCAGCAGGAAACGACCGGCGCCGCCGAAGTCATGCTGGGACGCTACGACAAGGCGAAAGACTTCGCGCGCATCCCGCTCACCGCCACGACCGTCATGCATCCGGTCGAGAGCCTCGTCATCACGCTCGTGCCATCCACCGCACCGGGTGTGCAGAAGGGCACATTCAACGTCATGTGGGGCACAGTACACCTGAGCACCGAGTGGGTCGCGAAGTAATCGCCGCGCCTCGAGACCTTACCGCGCGCCGTGGCAGCTCTCTGCCACGGCGCGCACTGTTTCCGGGCGGTACGCCGACGGGCTACCTGGACAGCGACTTCCGCGCCTGCTGCTCTCGCGTGGTCAGCATCGCCTCGGCAAACGCCCACCCCACCAGACGGACCACGATGTAGCAAAATGTGGCGATGCCGAGCGTGTAGCCCGCCAACTGTACCATCTCGGTGGGCCTCGCACCGTTCAGCATATCGCTCACGGAAATGGCCATTCCCACCAAGACGACGACCGTCGCGAAGGTCACACCCAGACGGTGCGCACTGTCCTGCATCTTGGACTGCATCATGAACCTCCCTGATTGCCTCGCCACCTGCGCGGGTGTCGATGCGGCATTGGAACTGCATTGAACAGAAAGTGAACTCCCATGGAGTATACGATTACCTGCAGGAGATGTACCAGTCTTCTCCTCGATTCGTCCCAGATTTTTTCCAGTAGACGAGATTTTCGGGCATACTGACCGGACCTTCAGCAAATAGGGGCGGGCGGTGTGCCACGCGATAAGCCTCGGATGGCACGTGCCCTCCTCCCTTTGGCTCACGGCATCGCGCAGACGGAGCCCGCGCTCGGCGCGAGGGGGTACCACCACACTTTATGCTGCATAAATTCCTCGGGTCGGCAGTGCGCTCCCTCGTCCCAAGATCGTGCCCTTTCTCGTTGCTTTCCACAAACAGCCGTCGATCCGTCGTGCAGCGACGTCGGTGGCGGTAGCGTCGGTTTCCCTGCTCGGCGCGTGCGCCCATGGCTCCCTGCAGCAGGAGGTCGCCACCGTCGACGATCTGCTGCGCCCGCGGGTCGGCACCGTGGTGCCGGTTCGCAGCGCGTCGGGTGACGCGTTCGCTGCAGATACGCTGGCGCGCCTGCTCGCGCAGCCACTGACCCCGGAGTCCGCGGTCCGCATCACCCTGATCGCGCACCCCACGCTGCGGGCGACGTACGCCGAGCTCGGGCTGGCACGGGCCGATGTCGTCCAGGCAGCGCTGCTGGCCAACCCTGTCATTTCGGTCGAGCGCTTCACGGCTGGACGTTTTCAGGAGTTCGGCATCGCCCAGTCGTTCATCGATCTGCTGTCGCGGCCGATGCGGCGACGTGTGGCCGATGCGCAGCTGGCGAGCGCCCGGTTGCGTGTTGCCGACGAGGTGTTCCGTCATGTGGCCGAGGTGAGGTCCAGCCTGGTGGAGGCCGTGGCCGCGGCACAGATCAGCCAAATCAGTGAGCGGGCGCAGGCGGCCGCCGCCGCGTCGGCAGTGGCGGCAACGGCGATCCACGCGGCGGGCAACCTGCTGGAACTCGACCTGGTGAGCGAGCGCGCGGCGGCGGCCGAGTTCCGAGCGGGCGCCATTCATGCACGTGGGGAAAGTCAGGCAAGCCGCGAACAGCTTGTACGGGCGCTCGGTGTATCCATGACCGGGGCCGCGCTCCTGCTGCCGGAGCGAATGCCGGAGCTGCCGGCCGCTGACCCCTCGCTGGATTCACTGCTGGCGCTCGCCGCGGTCAGCCGACTCGATCTTGCCGCCGCTCTGCAGGACGTGAACGTGGCCGGCAAGGCGCTCGGCCTCACCAACCGGTTCCGTCTACTCCCCGACGGCACGCTGTCGTTCGCCGGCGAAAGTGAAGACGGTGGCCCGTTCCAGAGCGGCCCGGGCTTTTCCATTCCGCTGCCGTTCTTCGATCGCGGGCAGGGGCGCACGCTGCGCGCACAAAGCGAACTGCGCGCGGCGGTGGCCAGACAGGAAGCGCTCGCGCTGTCGGTTCGCGCCGACGTACGCGCGGCGCATGCCCTGCTCACGTCGGCCCGTGCTCGCTTCGAGGAGTACCGAGCGAGTGTGGTGCCGCTGCGCCGCCGCGTGACCGAGGAGACACAGCTGCAGTACAACGCCATGGCCGTGAGTGTGTTCGGACTGCTGCAGGCACGGCAGGGAGAACTGAACGCCGGTCAGGGATACATCGACGCGGTCAGTGACTACTGGAAGGCCCGCATCCAGCTGGAGCGTGCCGTGGGGACGAGTCTGCCATGAGTGAGACACCGAAGATGAATCGCCGGAGTCTGATCACGTCGAGCCTGGGCGCCGTCGCCGGCGGCGCCCTGCTGGGACTGCCCGCCACGGCCGCGGCGCTCGGCCGTACCACCGTGCCGCACGACGCCGGTACGGTGTATGCGCCCGGCCGTCCCGGCCGTGACTACACGCCCGTCATCACCCCCAACGTCTCGACGTTGCCGTTCACGATCGTCGATGGGGTGAAGGTGTTTCACCTGATCGCCGAGCCCGTCGAGCACGAATTCGCGCCGGGGCTCGAGGCGCAATGCTGGGGCTTCAACGGGAGCACACCGGGCCCCACCATCGAAGCCATGGAAGGCGACCGTGTACGCATCTACGTCACGAATCATCTT
>CAZNZG010000226.1:0-4424 GCA_964577455.1 uncultured Gemmatimonas sp.
CGCCGTGAGATCATGGCCTCACTCCCCATGCGTCCCGACTTTCATCGGTACATGATCGTCATGGCGGCCGCGCAGGGCTATACGGTCACCGAAGTCCCGATCCCCCTGTACGCACGGCACTCGGGTCGCTCCAAGTTCGGCCTCTCGCGCATCCCGGTCGGTGTGCTCGACATGCTCGCCGTGTGGTTCGAGCTGCGGTTCGGACAGAAGCCGCTGCTCGCCTTCGGGATGCTGGGCGCCGCACTCTTCGCGATCGGCGTGCTGGCCGGCGTGGGTGCGCTTGGCTGGCTCCTCGCGAGCGGCCAGGGACAGCGCTGGGTATGGACCGTCATCCAAACCTGTCTGGTGCTCGGCTCGGTCTTCTTCGCGACCGGCCTGCTCGGAGAGCAGATCGCGCAGCAGCGCGCGGAAGTGCGCGAGATGCGTCGTGAACTCGATGAGATGGCGGCACGACAGTACGAGCAGGACGCCACCGCCCGAACGCGCGACGATACGCGCGGCAGCCCCTGACGCACATCGCTGCCGCTCACGTGGTCCACTCGCCGCGTCTCCTCTTCGTCACGCACAACGTGCCGCGACACGAGGGGGACGCGGCGGGGTCGTTCGTGCTCAGATTGGCCGTGGCGCTGCAGGCGGCCGGGGCCCGGGTGGACATCATCGCCCCCGGGGCACCGGGGCTCGCGACGCAGGGGAAGATCGAGGGGGTGTCGATCGAGCGTGTCCGCTACGCGGCCGACGCGCGCATGACGCTTGCGTACACCGGCACGATGGCCGATGCGGTGAAGGGGTCATGGAGTGGTCGGCTGGCGTTGCTGCAGCTGCTGGGCGCCACCCGACGCGCCGTGCGTCACGCCATCGATCGTGCGCGCCGCGAGGGAGCCCCCTACGACATCGTGCATGTCCATTGGTGGTTTCCCTCGGGGTTGGCCCTATGGCGAGCGCGCCGGGCTGGCGATCCGCCCCGCGTGGTCACCTTGCACGGCTCCGATGTCCGCCTCGCCGAGAAGACGGCGCCCGCGCATCCCCTCATGCGGGCCGTGCTCGGGGAGTACGCCGCGTGGACCTCCGTGTCGTCGTGGCTTGCCGAAACGGCCCAACGTATCGTGCCGACCGCCTCGATCGAGGTGGCGCCCATGCCGGTCGACACGCGGCATTTTTCCATCGTCGACCACGAGGCTCCACGCCGCGGCCTGCTCTTCGTCGGGCGGCTCAATGAACAGAAGGGGCTGCGCGATCTCCTGTCTGCGCTGGCACTCCCCGCCTTGGCGGCGACCTCTTCGACGGCGGAGCCGGTCACCCTGCAGGTCGTCGGTGATGGGCCGGACCGCGAGGCGTTGCAGGCCCACGCCCGTACACTTGGGGTGGACAATCGCGTGCAGTGGCTGGGACACCTCGATCAGCCGGCGCTGGTGCCACGCTATCGAGAGGCGCGCGCCGTGGTGGTGCCGTCGCGGGGTGAGGGACTCGGCCTCGTGGCCGTCGAGGCGCAACTGTGTGGCACGCCGGTGGTAGCGTATCGCGATGGGGGGCTCCCGGATGTGGTCCGCGAATCACATGGAGGGTCGCTCGTGTCCCCGGGCGACGTTCCCGGCCTGGCCGCGGCCATCGCCCAAGTGATCGGTAGCGCCGAGGATGTGCAACGGCGCGGCCGCGCCGCGTGGGCCGATATGCACGCGCGTTTCACCCCCGAGGCCGTGGCCGCGCGCTATCTCGACATCTACCGGCGCGTACTCGCTTCGCGCCGCCCAGGCTGATCATGCGCCGCCTGCTCCAATCGCCGGTGCTGCGCGGGCTGCTGCTCGCGGTCACCTTCGCCTTCATCGGCTATGCGCTGGTCCGGCAGTGGAGTGACGTGCAGCTCGCGGCGCGCGCCGTCGAGATCCGCTGGGGGTGGATTCTGGCCGCGAGTCTGGTGGTGCTGGGGACCTACGCCGTGCTCATCCAGAGCTGGCGCATGTTGCTCGCCGGCTGGGGTGGCCACCTCGCGTATCCCGCCGCCGTGCGCATCTGGACGATCGCCAATCTCGGGCGCTATCTGCCGGGCAAGGTGTGGTCGATCAGCGCCCTCGGCGTGATGGCGGCCGCCGAAGGGGTATCGGGGGTCGCCGCCGCTGGTGCTGCCGTCCTCGGCACCACGCTCAACATCGGCGCAGGCTTCGCCGTGGCTGTCATCACCGGCACGAGGGGGCTCGATGGGATCTACCCGGGCTTCGGCGCCGCCTCGAAAGTCGGCGCCATCGTGTTCATCGCGGGCGTCGCGGCGCTGCCCTGGATGCTGCCGCCACTGCTCGATCGGTTTGCGCGATGGCGCGGCATGCCAGTCAGCGACCGGCATCTCGGGCACGGCACGATCTGGCTGTCTGCCGCAATCAACGCGGCGTCGTGGGTGGGCTACGGAGTGGCATTCGCACTCTTCGCCCAAGGCGTGACCCCGCAGATCAGTCGTGATCCGGTCCTGTTCATCGCCGGCTTTTCGGCGTCGTACCTCGTGGGCTTTCTCGCGCTCTTCGCGCCGGGCGGCGTCGGCGTACGCGAACTGGCCCTCAGTGGGTTCCTCGTGGGGATCGGCGCCGCTGGACAGGGGGAAGCCGTGATTCTCGGCGCCACGTCCAGGATCTGGCTGACTGTGCTGGAGGTACTGCCCGGCGTCATCGGCCTGCTCTCCATGACGCCTGCCCAGCGGGCGTCGCTTCGAAAGAGAGCATAGGATCAGCCGTGTCGGATCGTGAGGCTTCCGACGACTCCCCGACGCCGTCGGTACGACAGCGATTCGGACAGGTGGCGCTCGCCAGCCTGATCGCCACCTTGCTGCTGGCGTGGCCGGCGCTCGGCGGCGCGTTCCTCATGAACCCCGAATCGGAGCAGCACCTCACCGGGTATGCATTCCGGGAGTTCGCCTCCGCGTCCTTGAGGGCGGGGCAGGGGATGCCGCTCTGGAATCCCTACCTGTTCGGCGGCTTGCCGTACCTGGGGGCGATGCACGGCGATCTGTTCTATCCCACGCAGCTGCTGCGCCTGATCCTCCCCACCGATCTGGCGATGACCTGGGGACTCATTCTCCATCTGGTGCTCGCCGGGGTGTTCACCTACGGCTTTCTGCACGCCGTTGGCGTGCGGCACGTTGCGGCGATCGTGGGCGGTGTCGCCTACCTCCTGAGCGGTGTCGTGGCGTCCACGGCCGCCGCTGGTGATGACGGCAAGCTGTTCGTGAGCGCGCTCACACCAGCAGCCCTGTGGGCCATCACTCGGGGGGTTCGCGACGGACGCACCGATGCGTGGGGCGTCCTCGCCATGGTGGTGGGCCTGGCGGTACTGTCACCACATCCGCAACGGCTGCAGTACCTGCTGCTGCTCGGCGGCAGCTTTGCACTCTGGCTGGCGTGGCGCCCCGGTACGGTACCCGGGCAAACGGGCACGCCGAACCAGATGGCGCAACGGATCAGCTGGCGCCGACTCGCGGCGGCCGCCGGTGCTGTCGCTCTTGGTGGGCTGATCGGAGCCGTGCAACTCCTTCCGATGCGCGAGTATCTGGCCTGGTCGCCGCAAAGCCGCCTCGCATATGGCGACGCGACTGCCGTCTCCCTTCCGGTTGCAGAGACGATCAATGTGTATCTGCCCCAATTCACCGGTATACTCGAATCGTATTGGGGAAGCCGGAAGAATCATCTCCAGAGCGAGTACCTCGGTGCCGCTGTCATGGTGCTGGCCGGCCTCGCCGTGCGAGGTGGGCTGACCAATCGGCATCGTCGACACGCGTGGTTCTGGCTCGGCGTGGCGGTGGTCTCATTGCTGTGGGCGTGGGGCGCACAGACACCGTTCTACCAGCTGGTGTACGCCGTCGTGCCTGGGACGCAGTACTTTCGCGCGCCGAGCAGCATGTTCGTCGTGACGGCCTTGGCCGTGTCCATTCTGAGTGCACTGGGCGCGGACCACGCCCTCACCGGTCGCGTGTCGGGGCGGTATCTCGCGGCGTGGGTCGGCGGCGCCCTGCTCGTCGCCGCCGCAGCAACGGGCGGCTGGCTGACGAGTGTCGCGCTGGGATTTGCGCCGTACGAACGCGCCGAGGCGGTGGCCGCCAACGCCTCCGCGGTGCTGTTCGGCGCGTGGCGATCCGCCGCCTGTGTCCTGGCTGTGGCAGCAATACTCCATACGGTGCGCCGAGCGAATGTGACCGCGGTCGTTGGCGGCTGGTTCCTGGTGGCCGTCGTGGCGGTCGACCTCTGGAGCGTGGCCCGACCGTACTGGCGCTTTTCTCCACCCGCGGCGCGGCTCTACGCCGAAGACGACATCATCCGGTATCTCAAGGGGCAGCGCGATCCGGCCCGCGTGCTCGTGCTGCCCCTTGGTGAGGACCAGACCCCGAGCGATCCATTCGTGGCGGGCAACGCGCTCATGACGCACGGCATCCGATCGGTCCTCGGTCA
>CAZNZG010000226.1:4434-5822 GCA_964577455.1 uncultured Gemmatimonas sp.
TATCGGGAGCTGTATGGACAGCACGATCGGTACGAATCGGTTGCCAACCCCAACTTCTGGGCCCTGACCAACGCGAGATACTTGTACACCAACGTGCCGGGCCTCCCATTCCCCGGGGCGCATCTCGTCGCAGGGCCGGTCGCCAACGCCGCCGGGACCATGACGTATCTGTACGAGCTGCCCGGGGTCCATCCGGCGGCGTGGGTGGCGCCCCTCCGGGTGTATCTCGACGATGCCACGGCCCGAACGACGGTGCTGAATCCGCTTTTCGACCTGCGGCGGGTCGCCATTTTTGACAGCGGGGAACAGAATGGAGTGGCGCCGACCAATTCGCCGTTGCCCGCCCCAGTGCCATTCGGGGTCGAAATCAGCAACTATGTACCAGGCGCGATCGACCTCGCCTTGCAGGGGCCGGCACCAGCCGGCAGCACATTGATCGTGTCCGAGAACTACTATCCCGGCTGGACGGCGCAGGTGGACGGACAACCCGCCACGGTGCGCCGCGCCGACTTCACCCTGATCGGAGTTGAACTGCCGGCTGGCGCACGCAGCGTGCGCCTTCGGTTCACAAGTGAGGCCTACGAGTCCGGAAAACTGCTGACGGTGCTGGCTCTCGGAGCGGCACTGCTGTGGTGGATCGTGGGGCGCGCAAGCGACCGACGGCAGGTAGCCGCATGATGACACGCATGAAGACCCCCGCTCGCGGCTCCCTCGCTCTTGGCGAGCGTGGCGTCGTGATCGTGCCGACGTACAACGAAAGCGAGAACGTCACGCGCATCGTGCCGCGCATCCTGGAACAGGATCCGCGGCTCGACGTGCTGGTCGTCGACGACAATTCCCCCGATGGCACCGGGAAGCTGGCGGACCAACTGGCCGCGGCCGACCCTCGCGTTCACGTGCTCCATCGGGAAGGGAAGCAGGGCCTTGGACGCGCCTACCTTGCCGGTTTCCGCTGGGCCCTCGAGCGTGACTACGCGTACATCTTCGAAATGGACGCGGACTTCTCGCACGACCCCGGGCACCTGCCGGAGTTCCTCGCGGCCATCCGCGACGCTGATCTTGTCCTCGGCTCGCGATACCGGGACGGAAAGGTGACGGTGGTCAACTGGCCGATGACCCGCCTCATGCTCTCGTACGGTGCCAACATCTATGCGCGCGCGGTTACAGGACTTCGCCTCGGTGATGGTACCGGCGGCTTCAAGTGTTTCCGCCGACAGGTGCTGGAGGCCATCCCGCTGGATCAGGTGAGATCCAACGGCTATGCCTTCCAGATCGAGATGAGTTTCCGCGCCTGGAAGCGCGGGTTCCGCATCGCTGAAATCCCCATTGTTTTCCACGACCGCACCGAGGGGGAGTCGAAGATGTCCAAGCGGATCGTGCGCGAGGCC
>CAZNZG010000227.1:0-5820 GCA_964577455.1 uncultured Gemmatimonas sp.
CCGGTCGTCCCCAACTGAGGCAACCGCGGGCGCCGGTGAGGGCTCCGGTGAGGGCGCCGCCCCCGCCAGCCGTATCGGCTTCCGCAGCCGCCAGCGGCTCGAGGAACACTTCGCCAAGCACGGGGCGGAGTTCAACGTGCCGACCGCCGACGCGTATCTCTCGCTGGCGCAGCAGTTGCGCAACGCTCCCCCCGGCAACGATGTGCTGGAAATCACCCGTCCCACCGACGGCGTGATCTCCAAGTTCGACCGCCGGAGCGGCGCGTTCCTCGCTTTCGATCCCGACAGTACGATCCGGACGTTCTTCAAACCCAACGACGGCGAGGCGTACTTCCGCCGTCAGGCCCGCAGAACGCCCCGCACCTGACATGTCCGCAATGAAAGAACGTGACGAGTGGCTCGCCGAGTGGTCCCGCACGGTGACCGAAGTGGAACGTGGCTACGAGCTGACCTTCGACGACTATCTGAACGACCTCGACATGCGCCACAAGCTGCGCGTGATCACCGAGGCCGACGACCAGTGGCTCGACCTCCTCGAGCTGGACACCCGCTTCCGCCAGGCGACCTTCCCCAGCGGCCGCTGCGTGTGGGGGGTGGAGAACGCCGAAGCCGAGCGGTGGACCGAGGAGCAGCACTGGTACTACTGGCGCCTTCCCAAAAAGCAGGGGCTCGCGTTCGAAGCGGAGTACTGACGCGGCACGTCACAAATCTGCTTTCGGCCGGGGAGGCGTTATCTTTCGAGGGTATGTCGGAAACCCCGCTGCCTCAGAACGCCCCGGCCATCTCGGCTGAACAGATCGCTGCCGCCACCGCCCTGCTCGAAAAGCTGGCGGCGGACCGCGCCAACCTGCTCGACATCCCGGAGGACCAGCGCACGCGCCTGCTCAAGGCTGCGGGCGAAGTGTCGCGCCCGGATGCCATCCTGCGCCGCCAGATGGTGAAGGCCACCAAGCGCCAGAAGAAGGCCGAGCGCACGGTGAAGCTGCAGGAGGCGGAGAACCAGCTGCAGGAGACGGGGATCCGCAAGCTGCGCCGGCAGACGGTGTTCACCACCCCCAATTATCTGCTGCCGGGCACCGACGAGCAGATCACGGTGGACGAGCCCGAATTCAAGGAAGCGCTGGAACCGCAGCACTGCTACGTGTGCAAGCAGCAGTACACGGTCATCCATCACTTCTACGATCAGCTCTGCCCTTCCTGCGCGGAGTTCAACTACCGCAAGCGCACCGAACTGGCCGACCTGAGCGGCCGCACGGCGCTGCTCACCGGCGGGCGCGTGAAGATCGGCTACCAGGCGGGCATCAAGCTGCTGCGTGCCGGCGCGCATCTCATCGTGACCACGCGATTCCCGCGCGACTCGGCGCAGCGCTACGCGGCGGAGCCCGACTTCGAGCAGTGGAAGCACCGCCTCGAGATCTACGGCCTCGATCTACGCCACACCCCCAGTGTGGAGTCGTTCTGCCATCACCTGATGGAGACGCACGATCGCCTCGATTTCATCGTGAACAATGCCTGTCAGACCGTCCGGCGCCCGCCCGACTTCTACAAGCACATGATGGATCTCGAGCGCGCGTCGCTCAGCGAGATGCCCGAACAGGCCCGCAAGCTGCTCGGTGCCTACGAGGGGGTGCGCGGCTATCACCTGCTCCCCGAAGCGGGGGTGTCGCGCGAAGAGGAGATGATCACCCCGGCCACGCTGCCGCGCGCCCTCGCGGAAGTGGCGGGGATCACCCACTCGGCCGAACTGTCGCAGGTCCAGCTGCTCGCGGAAGAGTATCAGGACCAATCGCAGCTCTTCCCCGAGGGGCGGCTGGACCAGGACCTGCAGCAGGTGGACCTGCGCGAGCGCAACTCGTGGCGCCTGCTCATGCACGAAGTGCCGAGTGTGGAGCTGCTCGAAGTGCAGCTGGTGAATGCGATCGCGCCGTTCCTGCTCAACGCGCGCCTCAAGCCGCTCATGCTCCGTACGGCCAACCGCGACAAACACATCGTGAACGTGAGCGCGGTGGAGGGGCAATTCTACCGCAAGTTCAAGACGACGCGCCATCCGCACACGAACATGGCGAAGGCGGCGCTCAACATGATGACGCGCACGAGCGCGGCCGACTACGAGACCGACGGCATTCACATGAACGCCGTCGACACCGGCTGGGTGACCGACGAGGATCCCGTGCACATCGCCGCGCGCAAGGTGGAGGAGCACCGCTTCCACCCGCCCCTCGACATCGTCGACGGCGCCGCGCGCATCGTCGATCCCATCATCGATGGGATCAACACCGGCACGCACGTGTGGGGCAAGTTCCTCAAGGATTACAAGCCGACGGATTGGTAGTCGGGATGATGAACTGAAGACTGAACACTTGAACTGGAAACTGAAGACTCCCCGCCGGTCACGCGATCTCCGCTCTTGACGGACTCCCCGTGGACGGCGGGGAGTTCTCAGTTGTCAGTTCTCAGTTGTCAGTTTTCAGTCACCAGCTCAGCCCCTTCAGATACTCGAAGTTCTCCCGCGCGCTCACCAGCTCGTCCCCGCTCCCCTCCTGCTCCACGAAGCAGGGCTTCTTGTCGAGCTGGGGCACGGCGGCGAGGAACGCGCGGAGGTCGAATACACCCTTCGCCAGCTCCGTGTCCTTCGTGCGGTCGGCAATCACGTTCTTGAGGTGGAAGCTCCAGCAGCGGTCACGGTACTGACGCAGGAAGGCGAGCGGATCGCCACCGCCCATCAGCATGTTGCCCACGTCGAGCTGAAAGCGCACGAGCTTCGGATCGGTCTCGGCGAGGAACACGTCCATGGGCTTCTTGCCGGTGATCGGCTTCTCGTGATTGGGCTCGTTGTGCAGCGCGATCCACAATCCGTACCGGCGCGCGACTTCGCCGGCGCTGTTGAAGCGATTGGCCCACAGCTTCACCACCTCGAGGCTCTTGTTGGCCTCGCTGGGCAGGCTCGGCGCCGTGAGGTACGTCATGCCCAGTTCCTTCGCTTCCGCGCACCGCTGCTCCCACTCGGTGAGAATCGTTTCCGGGGCCATGTGCGCCGATGGCGCCTTGAGTCCGGTCGCCTTGAGCGAGGCTTTCAGCTCCTTGAGGCTCTGCCCGAAGTTCTTGAAGCTCCAGAGCAGCTCCACATCGGTGTACCCGATCTTCGCCAACGCCTCGAGCGTTTTCTCCGGCGCGGCCTTCATGGCGTTGCGCACGGCGTACAGTTCGATGCCGATGCGATCGAGTTTGCCGGCGGGTGCGATGGCGAGCAGACGGCGGCCGACAAGGGCGGCAGCGGAGGCGGCAAGGAACGAGCGTCTGTGCATGGGCGGGAAGGAAGCAGGGAGCAGGGAGCCGGGAGCAGGCGGCAGCAACCGCGCGCTCCAGGGAAGCTACCCCAGCGTCGTCCCCCCTGCTCCCCGCGTCCTGCTTCCTGCTCCCTGCGTCCTGCCGTTTCGGATCCTCGCGCATGAACGGAGCCCCGCCCACGCGCGTATCCTTGAGTGTCCCGATTTCCCTCCTCGGAGCTCCGATGTCTGTCCTGTCCCTCCGTACGTCGTTCGCCCTGGCGCTTCTTGGCGCCGCGCCTCTTCACGCCCAGAATGCGCCGCCGGTCACCCCGGCCACCGCGTGGGATCCGCAGGCGATCCTGCGCGTCGAGAAGTTCGTGAAGCCCCCCGCCAACATCGAGCGGATGATCATGGCGCCGCGGGTGGACATCTCGTTTCCCAACCAGAGCCCCGACGGCCGCTGGTTCCTGCGCACCAGCGGCGCGGACCGTGGCGACATCAAGGCGTACGGCGCGCCGCACATCTGGCTGGGCGGGCTGCAGATCGACACCCGTGCACACCGAGCGCGCAGCCTGACGACCAGCACACGCACCGGGCTCACGCTCGTGGATCCGCGCAGCGGCGTCTCGCGCGCCATTCAGGTCCCGGCCGGCGCCACGATTTCGTCGCCCATCTGGTCGCCACGCGGGTCGCACGTGGCATTCGTGGCCAATTTCCCCGCGGCCAGTTACGCCTACGTGGCGGATGTGACGACGGGGCGCAGCACACGGCTGACCGAACGTCCGCTGCTGGCCACGATGGTCACCGATCTCGACTTCACCGCCGACGGCCGCTACGTCGTGTCGGTGCTGGTGCCCGCCAACCGCGGCCCCGAACCGCAGCATGGCGACGCAGGCATCGAGGATGGTCCGCAGGTGCGCCTCACGGAATCGCGCGCGGTGCCGCAGCCGGTGCACTTCTCCCTGCTGCAGGACCCGCATGACAAGGCCCTGCTCAGGTACCACACGACCGGTCAGGTGGCGCTGATCGACGTGCGCAGCAAGGCGGTAAAGCCGGTGGGCGCCCCCACGATGGTTCGCGCGCTCGACGCAGCCCCCGACGGCAGCTACCTGCGCGTGACCCGCATGACGGAGCCGTTCTCGTATCTCGTCCCCGTCAGCAGCTTCGGCGCGGTGCAGGAGTTGTGGGACGCCACGGGCAAGGTGGTCGCGGTCCTCAGCACCACCACCACGCGGGAAGCACGCGACACCGACTTCGGTGCCGCCGCCCGCAGCGTGTCGAGCGATACCGGCAAGCGGAACCTGCAGTGGAATCCGATCGGCCCCGGGCTGATCTATCTGCAGAACGTGCCAGCCCCCGCCGCCCCGGCGCCGTCGGGGACGCGTAACGGAACGGAGGGCGGACCGTCGGCGCGCGGCACCGGCATGGCCCCCGTACAGGTACGGGCACCACGCGCGCAGCTGGTGTTGTGGAGGGCCCCGTTCGGGGCGAACGACACCACGGTGCTCTATCAGGGCGGGCCGCAGCTCTCCGCGGCGATGTACAGCCTCGACAGCACGACCCTCTTCGTCAGCGACAGCGGCGCCGTCATCGCCGTGCGTGTGAAGAACCCCGCGGAGCGCTACAATCTCGGGCGCAACGTCTCCCTGCCGTCGCTGATCCGCGCTTTCGGCGATGGGGCCGCACCACGTGGATCGAGCGACACCACCGCCGGCCAGCTGCTCACGCGGCGCGTGGGTGGCACGAGCTACGTCTTGCTCGCGAAGGATGGCAAGCAGGTGGCCCTGAGCGGCACGCGCGCGCCAGGCGCCAACTGGGCCACGCAGGCGCCGCGCCCGTGGCTGGACCGCCTCGACATCACCACGAAGACCCGCACACGCCTCATGGATTCTCCCGCCGAGATGTATGAGGAGTTCGTGGCGGCGCTGGATGCCGATGTGACGCAGTACATCGTCACGCGTGAATCGCGGGCAACCATCCCCGATGCCTGGCTGCGCACCGCCGGCACCACCGACGCCAAACAGCTCACGAAGAACGTGGACGTGGGCCCCGAGGTGAGCGGCGCCGTCTTCAAGCGCATCAAGGTCACGCGCCCGCGCGACGGCACCACGTACTGGACCGACGTGACCCTGCCACGCGACTGGAAACCGGGACAGAAGCTCCCCGGCATCATCTGGTTCTACCCGCGCGAATACACCAGCGCCACGGACTACGAGCGTTCGCGCTGGAACACCAACATCAACGCCTTCCCCACCGTACCGAGCGCACGCCCGGCGTCGAGCATGCAGCTATGGGTGGCAGCCGGCTACGCGCTCATCCAGCCCGACATCCCGATCTACGGCAGCGCCGGGCGCATGAACGACAATTACACGCGCGATCTCGAGGACAACCTCGACGCCGTGCTCGATGCGGTCGTGGATTCCGGCTTCGTGGACCGCGACAAGATGGGCATCGGCGGGCACAGCTACGGCGCGTTCAGTACGGTCAACGCGATGACACTCATGCCCAACTTCAAGGCCGGCATCGCCGGCGACGGCATGTACAACCGCAC
>CAZNZG010000228.1:0-5777 GCA_964577455.1 uncultured Gemmatimonas sp.
AAGTGGCGCGACCGGGGCGCCCTCGCCGACAAGGGCCCCCACCAATCCCTAGGCCGAACCGCTGGCCCGCGCGAGAAGCTCGGCCTCGTCGAGCACCACGACGCCGAGCTCCCGAGCCTTGTCGAGTTTGCTGCCTGCTTCGTCGCCGGCGACCACGAACGTCGTCTTCTTGGAGACGCTGCTCGTGACCCGCCCGCCCGCGCGCTCGATCAGCGCCGTCGCTTCGCCACGGCTCGGCGTGGGGAGCGTACCCGTCAGGACGATCGTCGCGCCGGTGAGCGGCCCCTCCGCCTGCACCGCGTTCGGCTCGTCGGTGCGTACGCCGCGCGCCTGCAGCCGGCCAAGCAGCGCGCGCGCCGTGGGATCGGCGAAGTAATCCGCCACACTCTGCGCGATCGTGTCGCCGATGCCGCGCACCGTCCCCAGCTGTTCCGGCGATGCGGCCATCATCGCGTCGAGTGATCCGAACTGCCGCGCCAGCAACTGCGCTGCTTGCGTGCCCACATGACGGATCCCCAGCGCGAAGAGCAGGCGCGACAACGGCTGCTGCTTCGCCGCCGCGATCGCCGCCACCAGGTTCTCCGCACTCTTCGCCCCGAACCGCTCGAGCGCCACCAACTGCTCCACCGTCACGTCGAACAAGTCGGCGAAGTCGTGCACATACTCCGCGGCCAGCAGCTGCTGGATGCGCGCGTACGACAACCCGTCGATGTCCATCGCGTCCTTGCTGGCGAAGTGCACCAGCCCTTCGAGCTGACGGCCGGGGCACGACACATTCGTGCAGTAGCTCGCCACGTCGTCGCCGAACCGCACCACCGGACCACCACAGCGTGGACACACCGTGGGCAGCTGCCACGGCACCTCCTCACCCGTGCGCTTCTCCGGGACCGGCCCCAGCACGTACGGAATAACGTCACCGGCCCGCACCACCTGCACCATATCGCCCTCACGCAGATCCTTCGCCGCGATCTGGTCGGCGTTGTGCAGCGAGGCGTACGTGACCGTCGCGCCGCCCACCTCCACCGGGTCGAGCACCGCGAACGGCGTGAGTACGCCCGTGCGCCCCACGTTCACGTCGATCTTCAGCAGCTTCGTGACCGCCATGTCGGGGGCGAACTTGCGCGCCACTGCCCAGCGCGGCGTGCGGTCGTTGCGAATCCCCAGTTCGTCCTGCAGCGCCATGTCGTTCACCTTCACCACGCCGCCATCGATCGCGAAGCCGAGCACCGCGCGCGTTTCGTGTTCGATCGTGTGCGCCCACGCGGCCACCTCCGCGATCGAATGACACCGCTGGCGATGCGGAGCCACCGGAATACCCCAGCTCGCGAGCGTCTCCAGCAGATCCCATTGCGACCGGGCCGGCGCACTGCCGTCAGCGAGGACCGCCGCGTAACCGAAGAAGCGCAGCGGACGCTGTGCTGTGATGTTGGGATCGAGCTGACGCATCGAGCCCGCTGCCGCATTGCGCGGGTTTACGTACACCGGTTCACCGGCGGCCACACGCGCCTCGTTCATCTGCTCGAATCCCGCGAACGGCAGGTACACCTCGCCGCGGATCTCCAGGAGCGGCGGATGCCCCTCGCCACGCAATCGCAGCGGCACACCGCGGATCGTGCGGATGTTGAGCGTCACGTCTTCCCCCTCGGTGCCGTCGCCTCGCGTGGCCGCCGTCACGAGCACACCGTGACGATAGGTGAGCGCAACGGCCGCCCCGTCGATCTTGAGCTCTACCGTGTACCCACTGCGGTGAATCGCGTCGCCTACTACCCGCTCGATCGACTGCTCCCACGCTTCCAGTTCAGGCTGGTCGAACGCGTTGTCGAGCGAGAGCATGCGCACGAGGTGCCGATGTGGCTGGAACGCCGACTGCACCGGGGCGCCCACGCGGAGGGTCGGTGAATCTTCCGTCCGCAGGCTGGGGTATTCCCTTTCGATGGCCTGCAATTCGCGGAACAGGCGGTCGTACTCCTGATCCGAGAGCGCGGGACGATCGAGGACATAGTACTCGTGTTGCGCGCGGGCGAGCTCATCTCGGAGCTCGGCGGCGCGTGACGCTGTGGCAGAAGGGACGGCAGACATGTCGGGAATTTACCTCTGGCGCGACGCGCCATGGCAACCGACCGTGGAGCTGTCCGATTCACCAAAGCTTGCGCTCCATGGCGCGGGAGGTGGCATGTACGAGAGAACGCACGACCACGAGTTGGACGAGGAGATGGGGCAGGGGACGCGTCGCATGGATGGCCGCGCTCTCGGGCTCGGGATTCTCATCGGCGCGGCGATCGGGGCCGGCGCCGCACTCCTTCTGGCGCCCGCCAGCGGCGAGGACACCCGCCGCCAGCTCAAGCGCGGGGCAAAGCGTCTGTACTCGCGCAGCTCCGATGCCGTCGCCGACCTTCGGCACGACACCGATCGCATGGCGCGCCGCTTGGCCAGACGCGGTCTCAAGCGCAGTCGCCAATTGATGGCCGACGCGCGCGAGGGGCTCGTCCGGTAGGGCGGACCGGTGCCGGCCGCGAGACTCGGAGATCGCGCGCCGGCACCACCCCGTCTCCAACACCAGTACCCCCTAGCGGAGCGCGCGCAACTCGGCTTCGGCGTGCGCCCGGTAGGTGGCGTCGTTCGGATCGGCCGTCGGACAGGCGATCGCGGCGCGATACGCCGCCTTCGCGTCGGCAATGCGTCCCACGTCGCGGTAAATCCGCGCCAGATCCAGCCGGTGCACCAGCCTGGCCGGTTCGATTTGCACCGCCAGCTCGAGGTATCGCACCGCTTCGCTCCAGCTGGCCGTGCCGAACACCTGTCCGCCAAGAAATGCCTTCGCCACGGCGCGCGACAGCCCGTTCAGGCGCATCACCTCGGCGTGCCACACCCCCATCACGTGCAATGCGCCGGGATGCCGCGGGGCGATGCGAAGCGCCTCGAGCGCGTGCTCACGCACATCGATGCCGTACTTCACCCGTTCACGTGGTCCCAGCGCCAGCGCTGTCCGGCCAAGCGCGCGGCTCAGATGAAAGTGCCCCTCCGCATCGCCCGGATTGAGCGCGATCGCCCGCGTCGCATAGTCGGTCGCACTGGCATACAGCGCCTTCCGCTTCGCCTCATTGCGTTCGAATTCCCCTTCGTCCACCGCCACCATCGCCGCCTGCCACAGCGCCGCATAGCCGCGCGGCTCCGCCGATTGCGCCGGTGCCGCGCGCACCGCTGCGAACAACATCGCCGCGCACGACAGCAGGGCGAACCGCCGCGTGATCGCCGCCATCCGCGAAAGTACGTCCCGTGCGGCGGGCCCGAAGTCGGTGTAGGTTGGCATCACGTATGGAAGCACGGACACTGATCGAACGGAAGCGGAATGGCGGGCGCATCTCCGCCAATGAATGGCGCGTGCTGATGAACCAGTACGCGGCGGGCGATGTGCCCGACTACCAGATGGCCGCGCTGGCCATGGCCATCTTCTTCGTGGGGCTCGACCGCGACGAGATCGGGCAGCTCACCAATGCGATGCTCGCGAGCGGCGCCATGCTCGACCTCGATCATCTCACCATGGGCCGCGTGGACAAACACTCCACCGGTGGTGTGGGCGACAAAGTCTCTCTGGTGCTCGCACCCCTCGTGGCCGCCTGCGGCGTGGCCGTACCCATGATGTCGGGGCGTGGTCTTGGACACACCGGTGGTACCCTCGACAAGCTCGAGGCGATCCCCGGCTTCCGCACCGGTCTCTCGCTCGCCGAGGCCACCGCGCAGCTCGAACGGCTTGGCTGCGCGCTCATTGGCCAGACACGCGAGATTGCGCCCGCCGACCGCAAGCTCTACGCGCTGCGCGATGCCACCGCCACCGTGGAGAGCATTCCGCTCATCGCGGCCAGCATCATGTCGAAGAAGCTCGCGGAAGGGCTTACCGGTCTCGTACTCGATGTGAAGCGCGGGTCGGGCGCCTTCCTCCCCGAACTCGATCGCGGCCTCGAACTCGCGAAGACCATGATCGCCCTTGGCGCCGATCACGGCTGCCCGGTGGTGGCCCTGCTCACGGCCATGGACCGTCCGCTCGGGCGTGCCTGCGGCAACGCCATCGAGGTGGAGGAGTCCATCATGGCGCTCCGCGGCGAAGGCCCCGCCGACCTCATGGCCGTCACCTACGCGCTGGGAGCCGAGATGCTGGTGCTGGGCGGCGCTGCCCACGACCGTGACGATGCCCGGCGGCGAATGGAGGTCGCCATCTCCAGCGGCCGGGCTGCGCGCAAGTTCGAGGCGATCATCGAGGCGCAGGGGGGCAACCCCGCCGTCGTGGAGGATCCCGGCTTGCTCCCGCAGGCCCCCGAGTGCGAGTTGTACCTCGCCCCGCACGACGGGGTGGTCGCGCAGGTGGAGCCGCGGGCCGTCGGGCGCGGTATCACCGCCCTCGGGGGCGGCCGCACCCGCGTGGAAGACACCGTCGATCCCGCCGTGGGGTTCGTGATCACCGCGCGGCCCGGGGACATCGTGCGCGCCGGGGAGCCGCTTGCCAGCATCCTCGCCCATGACCGGGCCGGCGTGGCGGTGGGACGCGCGGCGCTCGACGTGGCGATCCGGTTGGCCGAGGATGCCGACCCCCCGCTTCCGCTCATCTCGCATCGGGTCACCGAGGCCGGGGTGGAGCTGTGGGACGACGGCCTCTGATCGTCCGACCCGGACGGGGCGGCGGAACCTGAACCCCCCACTCCCTGTTCATCACCAGACCGTCTAGTTTTGGCGTGTCGGCGGCCCTCCCGGCCGCGCCACGTTCACCGGTGCTTCGGCGCCCCTGTCCGCCTCGCGATGCCTGCAGCCGTCCCCGCGTCCACCAACAAGCTCCTCAGCCTCGTGCTCGCGGCCGCCGCGCTGCCGCTGATCGGTCTGTACGGGCTGCTGATGTACATCGCCACGCCGAGCCCCACGGGCGGCATGGAACCCACGGTGACGACCATCTGCTACGTCGCGTTCACCGGCCTCTTCGGCGCGCTGACGACCGTCGTGCTGAACTTCTCGCGTCAGCTGAGCCGTCAGGCGAAGGGACAGTTCACCACGCCGTAATTGGCGCGTGATGCCGTACGAACCCGGTCGTTGGCCTTTGCCAGCGACCGGGTTTTTGCTTGTCGGCCAGAACATCGAGCAGTACGGCACGCGCCGACGTAGGGTCGCCATCCCCCCCGCGTGTCGCCCGTGACACGTAGCCGAGTGGCGCACGGAGCATCCTGGCGCCACGGCTCCCGCTCGAGGGTGTGCCGATGTCTGCCCGACTCCGTCGTTCCACTGCGCTGTGCCTCTTGGTCGCCGCCATCGCCACCTCGGCCTGCGCCGGCGATACGGCCACCACGCCCGTGAGTACGCCGCCGGCAACCACCCCCACCACGCCGGTGGCGAACACCGAGGCGATCGCCGTGCTGTCGCCCAACGCGGCCCAGGCCGCCATGGTGGGGGTGCCCTTCCGCTACGACGCCAGCAAGGGGGGCACGGTGTTCAGTGACCCGCGCCGCACGGGGCTCAGCTATACGGTGACCTTCGGCGGCATCGGCAATGGGCTCGTGGCGAGCGGTAGCGAGATCACCGGCGTCCCCGCGGCTGCAGGTATGCAAACCGTGACGGTAACCGCGCGCGACACCACCGGGCGCACGGCGACGCAGCAGTTCCCGATCGTCGTGTTCGGCGCCGATCTCACCACCCCCACGCTACCGGTCGCGCTGGCCCCTTACAGCGACGCGCGCCGGCCGCTGCCGCGGCACTGGTCGCAGAATGCGGCCGGTGGAGCCGGCTCACCCGTGGGC
>CAZNZG010000229.1:0-5773 GCA_964577455.1 uncultured Gemmatimonas sp.
AGGTGCTGTAGTTCGCGATGATCTCGAGAAAGTAGTCGCCGTACTTCTCGAGTTTCGCCTGACCGACCCCCGGCACCTGCAGCAGCCGCACATGTGTGGTGGGTTTGCGCGCCACCATCTCGAGCAGTACCCGGTCGCCGAACACGATGTACGCCGGAACGCCTGCCTCGTCGGCCAGTTCGCGCCGCAGGGCGCGGAGTGCATCGAACAGCTCGCGGTCCTCGCTGTCGAGTTCATTGGCATCCATCGATGACCGCGTGGCGCCCTTCACGGCAGGGGTACTGCGGCGCCATCCTGCCTGCGCTACCCGCTGGAGCTCGAGCGCGTCCGCGAGCTGCGCCTCCACGGATTGGCCGGTACAGGCGTCGCACGATGCACCGCACGGTTCGATCGTTTCGTCGAAGTGTCGGACCAGTGCCTGATGGCGGCACCCGGCACGCTCGATGAGGTTGAACAGCGCCTTCGTGCCGGCGCGCGTGCGCTCGCGCACGGCTTCGTCATCGATCCGATCGAGGAAGCGCTCGTGTGCGATCACGTCGGCCCACGAGTAAAAGCAGATGCAGTCGCTCGGCAGTCCGTCGCGTCCCGCGCGACCGATCTCCTGATACCACGACTCGATATCCTTCGGCATGTCGCGGTGAATCACGAAGCGCACATTCGACTTGTCGATGCCCATGCCGAAGGCAACGGTGGCCACCACCACATCGACGTCGTCGCGCTGAAACGCATCCTGATTGTGCGCCCGCTCCTCCGGGGGCAACCCGGCGTGATACGGGAGGGCGCGCACCCCCTGTGCCACGAGATATTCGCACGTTTGCTCCACGCTCTTGCGGCTCTGGCAATACACGATGCCACTCTCTCCCGCGTGCATACGAACGAGCGTGAGGATTTCGCCACGCGTGTTGCCCCCCTGGCCCTTCTTGCGCGTACCGATGCGCAGGTTGGGGCGGAAGAAGGACCCCTTGAAGCCGGCGGGCTTCTTCATGCCGAGCTGGCGCAGGATATCGCGTGCCACGTCGCGGGTTGCGGTGGCGGTGAGTGCGAGCACGGGCACGTCGAGCTGCAGCTTGAGTCCTTGCAGGCGCCGATAGCTGGGGCGGAAGTCGTGTCCCCACTGGCTGATGCAGTGCGCCTCGTCCACCACGAGCAGCGAGATCGGGCACCCCTGCACAAAGTCGCCGAGATAGCCGTCGAGCGCCTCGGGTGCGAGGTACACCAATTCGTATGCGCCTGTGCGGAATGCGTCGAGCCGGGCGCGCCGCTCGTCGGGATCGAGCGTGGAATTGATGGCGGTGACCTTGTAACCGAGCCCCGCCACGGCGTCCACCTGATCCTTCATGAGCGAGATCAGCGGGGAGATCACCAACACGGTCCCGCCCAGGATACGAGCGGGGATCTGGTAGGTCAGCGACTTGCCGGCCCCCGTGGGCATGAGTGCGATGCAGTCGCGGCCGGCCAGTACGGCGTCGATGACCTCGCGCTGCCCCGGTCGGAAATCGGTGTAACCGAAGACATCACGAAGAATGTCGTCGGGGAGAGGCTTGGCAGAGGCGGTGGCAGTCACGGAAAGCCGAAGTGCAGCGGGTACGGGAGACCCTGCATTCTAAACGGGCGGGGAAACTTTCTGGCGATTGGCAACCGAATGACCTGGCCCGGCGTTGGTGGCGGGTACCGGGGGCTCTCCGGTGCCGTCCCGCCTTTGGAGTGCGCGCGCTGTCGCGCGCGCCCGCGGCGGTGCGCCAACCGTGTCAATGGTTCCCATGACTCCTGTCGACCGACTTCGTTCGTGTGTGCGTTTGTTCGTCCTGCTGGCCGCACTTCCTCTCGCCACCGCCCACGCCCAGGGCGGCCCGCCTGCCGGAGTGGGCGGGCGTCCCGGTGGTCCCCCAGCGGGGATGCGCCCCATGGCCATGGCGCCCGATTCCGCCACCCTGCAGTCGCAGGCCATTCGCGTGTTTCTCGATTGCCAGGGACGTGTGCGCGGCTGTGACCGCGATTTCATCGTCACCGATGTGAACTTCGTGAACTGGATGCGCGATCGCTTCGATGCCGACGTGCAGATCCTCGTCTCCGGGCTGACCAACGGCGGCGGCGGCTCGGAAAACACCATCACCTTCATCGGTCGACGCAAGTTCGAGGGGATGGCCGATACGCTGGTGCTCAACACGCTGCCCAATGATCCGGACGATCGCATCCGCCGCGAATTGGCGCGGGTGTTCAAGCTGGGGCTCACCCGGTACGTGGCCCGCTCGCCGATCGCCTCGCGGTTGCAGCTGGCGTATATCGCCCCCTTCGGCCAACAGCAGCAGGTGTCGGCGGCCAACCTGAAAGACAAGTGGAACCTCTGGACCTACACCACCAACTTCAACGCGTTCGTGCGCGCCGAGGATCGGCAGCAGTCGATCAATGGGTCGCTGTCGTTGTCGGCCAATCGGGCAACGGAGAAGTGGAAGCTCAACTTCTCGGTCAGCGGCAATCTGAACGAACAGCGCTTTGAAATTCCGGCGACGGTGACGCGCCCGGCGTTCACCGTGACCAACGAGCAGCGCACCTACAACGCGAACGCTCTCGTGGTGCGGTCGCTGTCGTCGCACTGGTCTGCCGGCATGAAGCTCGGGGCGGGATACTCTGACTTCCTGAATCAGGACGTGGCGTTGCGCGCGCAGCCTGCGATCGAGTACAACGTGTTCAACTGGAGCGAGCAGACGCGCCGACAGCTCACGTTTCTCTACAATGTCGGGCCCAACTACTACAACTATCAGCGCACGACGGTGTACAATCGCGACACGGAGACGCGCTTCAGCCAGCAGGCAACGGCCTCGTTCGTGGCGCGGCAGTCGTGGGGGTCGAGCAACGTCTCGCTGGATTGGCTCAACTACCTGCACGACTTCAATCGTCATGCCCTGACGCTGAGTGGCAACGTGGACCTTCGACTCGGTCGTGGTTTCTCGCTCAATATCGGTGGGTCGGCGGCGCGCATCAACGACCAGATCTATCTGCCGCGCGCCGGCAACACGGAGGAGGAGATTCTGCTGCAGCGGCAAGCCCTGCAGACGGGCTTCCGCATTACGACGAACATCGGCATCCGTTACACTTTCGGGTCGATCTACAACACGATCGTGAACCAGCGCTTCAGCAGTCTGGGCTCGAGCGGTGGTCGCTTCTCGTTCTTCTTCTTCTGATTTGACGGTCGCATTGCAAGGGGGCAGCGTCGTTGATCGGGCGATCAATGACGCTGCCCCTTTTGCACGTGCCCTGGAGCGGTGCTAGCAGCCCACGCGTACCGTGGCACCCGCGGTGACCGCGCGCCAGCGTCCTGGGGCGAAGCGGTCGAGTCGTTCGCGCAGCGATTCGGCGTCGGTGCCGCGCACCACGCGCGCGGGGCGCGCTGGTGAGCGGAAGAAATCCTCCCAGTGCGTGACGACCACATAGGCCGGATCGAGATGGGCCAGCAGGAGGTCGGGGAAGTGTGCCGCCTGATCGAAATTCGCGCCGGTGATGATGGCCACCGTTTGTCGGGCTGGCGGCATGGTGCGGACGACGGACGCGGCGCTGCGCACGGTGACCGGATCGGCGGCGCTGTCGTGATAGAAGAGCCTGCAGGCGACCGCGCCGGTGCCGTCCAGCAGGTCGATCGCATACGCATAGGTGCGGCCAAGCTTCCAACCGAACAGGCCGCGTGGCAGTGAACGTCGCGGCTCATTCAGATCGCCGCGCGCCACGACGTAGCGGCCGATATTGGGGGCGTGGTCCCATGCGATGGCACGCACACGGACGCCCCCGCCAACCGGGAACGACTGCCCGGGCTGTGCGTCGTTGCGGCCCGCACTGCTGTCCACCGCGCGGCGCCGCTCGGTGACGGGCGCCAGAAGATTGGTAACGGTGCGACTGCCGTACACCACCGCCTGCGGCATGTACGGCAGCATTGGCGGGAGATCCATGAGGTGATCGTAGTGCCCGTGCCCCACGAGGACCGCACGCACCTGCTGCAGGCGTTCAGTGCTCACCCCCGGCATCTGCTGCAGCTGGTGCGCGATACGCACACGATTGGCGTGGCTGCCGAGGAGCGGATTCCCGAAGATCGTCCACCAGATGGTGGGATTGGTGATCGAGGGGGGCGTCATGATCAGCTGCGTGGTGTCGCGCCACGGGACCACCAGAATACCACCAACGCCGAGCGACACGATGTCGACCGAGTCCCGGCACCCATCGGGGCAGGGGATCACGTGCTGCACTCCGCCGGATCCGAGTGGGCGTAGGGGCGCAGGGTTCCCCGTGGCCAGATACCGGCAGCCCGACAGCACGTTGGCGGCGGCCAGCAGGGCAGCAAGGAAGCAGGCGTGACGGCGCATGTCCGGGAACATGGCGGCGGAGTCCTTCGACGGGCAGCCCCCGAAACGAACGGGCGACACACCTCGTAGGACTCCTCGCCCCCGTGCCGAACGGCGCACAATGGGGTACTCTCAGAGCGGCGCTGCCGGAATGAACCGGCAGGCGAGCTGGTCCTTTCCCGCCCCTTCAGCGAAACCCATGCCCGTACATCACCGGCGCAGTCAGCCGCTGCGCGCAGCCCTCGTGCTGGCTGCTTCCACCCTCGCGGCCTGTGCGCCATCCCAGAAGCCGCAGACGGCCCCATCGCCCGCGAGCGACCCGCGCAACACCCTCAAGGCCGGCCTCTTCGACGCCGGCGAATACACCAGCAACCTGCGTGTGCTGGCCAAGGTGCAGTCGCCCAAGGGGTTCCTGGGGGAGACCAATTCCGACCTCGCCTTCACCGGCAATTACGTCATTCAGGGCAACTACAACGGCCCCGTGGTCTGGGACATCAGTAACCCGTCGCAGCCACAACTCGTGGTGGCCTACGAGTGCCCGGCCTCGCAGAACGACGTGTCGGTGTACGGCAAGCTCATGTTCATGTCGGCCGAAGCCAACAACGGCCGCGTGGACTGCAAGCCCGGCGGCGTGCGGCAGGCTGTGAGCAAGGAGCGCATGCGTGGGGTGCGCATCTTCGACATCAGCAACATCAAGGAACCGAAGCTCCTCGCCAACGTGCAGACGTGCCGCGGGTCGCACACGCACACGGTCCTCGAGGATCCGTAGGACAAGGACAACGTCTACATCTACGTGTCCGGCTCGTCCGACATCCGCCCCGAGGGCGAGCTGGCCGAGTGCCGCGCCAAGGCGCCGGCCGACGATCCCAACTCGTCGCGCTTGCGGATCGAGATCATCAAGGTACCGCTCGCCGATCCATCGCAGGCGGCCATCGTGAACCGCGCCAACATCTTTGCCGGTCTCGCGGCACCCAAGGGGCACGGCCAGTCGCCCGCCGACAAGCTCGAGATGGACAAGGCGCGCGCCGCCGGTGCATTCACCGCGGTGATTCCGGTGATCAATGAAGAGATCGTGGTGCCACCACCGTTCGTGCAGCCGGTGATCGACAGCATCATGAAGGCCCGCGGGGCCACTTCGCCCAACGCAGCCGACAGTGCGGCGGCCCGTCCGGTCGTCGATGCCCGCCTCAAGCGCATGTTCGCCGCGCAGGGGATGTCAGAGAACACGACGGGTCGGATCAGCGAGAGCTCGCAGTGTCACGACATCACCGTGTACCCGGCGCTCGGCCTTGCGGGCGGCGCGTGTGAAGGGCACGGGCTGCTGCTCGACATCAGCAACCCGGTCAACCCGGTGCGTCTCGACGCCGTGGCCGACTCGAACTTCGCCTACTGGCACTCGGCCACCTTCAACAACGACGGCTCGAAAATTCTCTTCAGCGATG
>CAZNZG010000230.1:0-5674 GCA_964577455.1 uncultured Gemmatimonas sp.
GGTGAGAAGAGAACCAGCGCTGGTTCAACTCTCACCCTCTGCGTTATTCCGACTCATTGCTCTCCGGGCTGACTTCTCGGCCTCAGAGGCTGAGCACTCAGATCTCAGCCTCTGAGACGGAGCGCGGCCTGGGCCACTTCCGGGTCCCCGTCGCTCATCAGGGTTTGCACGTACGGCATCACCGCGTTGCCTCGCGCCTTCACCAGTGCTTCCATGGCGGCAACGCGCAGCCAGGCATCGCGGGGTTTTTCCTGCACGTCGGCACTGGGTTGCTGCGGCATCGCGACCCGCAGCAGGCGCTGGATGGCGTCGGCGCTGCCGAGTTTGCCGAGTGAGGCGAGCATCTCGAGTGCCACGTATTCGTCGGCTTCCTTTTCGAGTGCGACCGCCAGGCGCGCGGCGGGGGGGCGAACCCCTCCGGCAGCGCTGGGGGTGAGGCCGTAGCTCACCGCAGCGAGACGGCGTACTTCGGCGTTGGGGTCCTCGATCGACGCGTGCAGCCCCTGCAGCGCGCGCGCGGTACCGAGGCGCACGAGTGAGCGTGCAGCGGCGATGCGAATGCGTTCGTCGTTGTGCAGCATGAGCGGCAACATGGCCGTATCGGCCTGTTCCACCCCCATCTCACCGAGCAGCGCGACGGCGTTGCGAACCACATACCAGCGACTGTCGCGCACGAGATCGAAGAGCATCGTGGCGCCGATATCGAGACTCACGATGCTGTCGAAGTACGCCCGCCGCGCCGCGGCGTCATCGGCGTCCATGAGCTGCTTCACGAGGATGTCGATCGCCGTTTCGCCGGCGCGCGCGAGCAGCTCCAGCAGCGGCGTGCGGTCGGGCACGTGGGGCAGCCGCTTCGCGATCAGCTCGAGACTGCTGCGGTGCTGCAACCGGCGCAGCACCCGTTCCGCGGCCAGACGTCCGGGGCCGATGCCCACTGTGTGGAGCTGTGCGATGGTGGCAAAGGCGAGCCCCTCGAGCACGCGGGCCTCACCGCGGAACTCGGCGGTGTCGATCACCTCGATCAGCACCGTGGCCGCGGTGCTGGCGGCGAGATCGTCCTGTGCGGCCGCGAAGCGCGCGAAGGCCGACGCGGCGCTGGGGGCCGCGGTGTTGCCGACGGCGCGGTCGTCGTTGGCGCGCTCCTGCAACGCCGCCATCCCTTCGGCGGGCGTGGCCATGCGCATGCCCGGCGGCAGCTCCGGCGGCGTGACGAGCACACTCCACGAGCGCAGCAGCTCGCGCGCGGTGCCATGATCGGCCACGGCGCTGAGGGTGGTGGGCGTGTAGCTGGACCGCTCCCCCCAGGGGGCCCCAACGCCAGGCTGCTCGGCGGACCGCGGCTGCGACAACAGCGAGGCAAGGGTGGACAGCTCGCCCGGCGCTGCGCCCTGACGCACGGTGATGCTTCCCACGCCGAGGGTGAGACAGCGATGCAGGAGAGTACCCAGGAGCGGGTCGTCGCGCGTGAGGCCGCGATCGACGGGTTCACCCGCCAGCACGAACTGCCCGTCCATGATGCGGCAGATCATGGCCGCGTCGCGGATGCGCGCCGTGAACTGGCGCAGGGCATCGCGGATGCTCTCCTGAGCGGAGGGATCGACCGTGCCTCCCTCGCGCCCCGCACCCAGGGTGGCCATGCGGTCCACCAGCAGCGCGAGGGCACGCAGCGTCCCCCGCGCTGCGCGCCCGTCGGGAAGGGCACGATGCACCCCGGATTCGCCGGAGGCGGCAGAGGGCGTGGCGCGACGGTAACCGAGAGGAGGCATGAGGGAAAGATAGACGCAGTGCGTCGGTCGGGGAAAAGCGGAACAACGGGAGCGAGGCACTACGGGAGTCGCAACGGCGAACAACGGGAGCGAGGCACTGCGGGAGCGTATACTTCGGGAGCCGATAAGGCGGGAGCAAGGGCTGCGACGTAGCGTGGTCGCGCCATGTGGCTCCCGTGGCACGCGCTACCGTTGTGCACGCTCCCGCAGTGAGCCGCTTCCGATTTTCCTGCCGTCATGCCCCGCACCGGATATACCAGCTCCACCTCCGTCCCCCTCTTCTTCCGTGAAGACGGGGACCGCTCCCGTCCGCCGCTCCTCCTGCTGCACGGCGGTCCCGGTGCGCATCACGACTACCTGTATCCGCAGATGCTCGCGCTCACGGCGACGCACCGGGTGTTCACCTACGATCAGCGTGGTGGCGGGCAGTCGAAGACGGACGATCCTGCCCCCATCACGTGGGAGACGCAGGTGGCGGACCTGGCGGCGGTGATCCGCGAGTTGGGGCTCGAGGGGGCCCCGATCGTCGGGTATTCGTGGGGAGCCCTGCTGGCGATGCTCTACAAGGTGCAGGGCACGCGTGATGCCGCGGCCTATCCGCTGCCGTCGCGGCTGGTGCTTGTGTCGCCGGCGCCGATCACGCGGGCGTGGCGCGACGAGTTCGAGGCCACGTTGGCCGTGCGGGGGCGTGGCGAGGTGATTCAGGGGCTGCGCGCCGATCTCGCGGCGAGCGGGCTGCGCGAGCGTGATCCGGATGCGTACCGTCAGCGCAGCTTCGAGCTCAGTGTGGCGGGGTACTTCGCCGATCCGCGCAAGGCCGCGTCGCTCACGCCGTTCCGGGTGACGGGGAAGGTGCAGCAGTCAGTGTGGCAGTCGCTGGGGAGCTACAACATGATGGAAACTTTGCGTGCCGTGCGTATCCCCACGCTCGTCGTACATGGGAGGCAGGATCCCATTCCGCTGGCCTCTGCCATGGCCGCCGCCGAGTGTCTGGGGGCGGAGATGGTAGTGCTGGAAGAGTGCGGCCATGTGCCGTACGTGGAACAGCCCGAGGCGCTCTTTGCGGCCATCGGTGCCTTCCTCGGGGGATCGTCGCCGGCCCTGTCGTAGTTTCACGCCGCCTTTCGCCGTTCGCATCATGGTGCCATTCGGACCCGTCACGCTCACGCCGCTCACCACGATCACCGTGGATGGACGCGACGTGCGCGTCACGTTGCACACCGCACACGACGGTATCGAGTTCGTGGGGCGTCTCTTCTTCGCCGAAACGGGGTGGACCAACAGCGGGATCCCCGACCGCGGGATCCTCCCCGGGCGCACGATCGACGACGCCGTGGCCCTCGCGCGCGGGCTTGGCCCCAAGGAACTCACCCAGCGCTGGCGCCGCGCCAACGCGGAGAAGCGACGGTACCACGGCCTCCGGCAGATCACGCTCGAGGTGCTGTCGAAAGTGCGCTATCTCAACCAGGTGGGCGTGAGCATGCGCACGGGACTGATCGACGCAGACGCGGCGGAACAGGAGATGGAACTGACGGAAGAGCAGATGGTGCACCTGGTGCGCCAGATGAAGCACCTCGCGGGCGTCGAGGGGTGAGAGCTGAGCGCTGAGCGCTGAGCGCTGAGAGGCGGAGTTGAGGGGTGAGCGGGAGCGATGAGCCCGGATAGCGGTGAGGCGGAATAACGCAGACCGTGAGAGTTGAACCTGCGCGGGGTCAGTTCTCGGTGTCTGCGTGGGTCAGCTCTCACCGCTATCCCGGCTGAGCTCTCAGCGGTTGCCCGCTCACCCGCTCCGGCTGACCGCTCCCCTCTCGCTTCTCCCCCTCTCCGTAGGCGGGTAGATTTGGCGGATGGATTGCCGTTCCGCCGCTCACGCTCTCAGCCAGATCGCCACCCTCTTCGAGCTCCACGACGAGGACGCCGCGGCGGTCAAGGCCATGCAGGTGGCCGCGCGCACGACCGCGGCGCTGGGCGACCGCCCGCTGGCGGAGGCGCTCAGGCACGAGCTCGACCCGCGTGAGCTGGCGCATCCCGATCTGCTGTCTCCCGAGGCGCTCGCGGTGTTGCAGGAGCTCGCCGAACACAACAGCTCGGTGTTGCTGGAGCGGCTCCAGGAGGAGACCCCGGAGGGGCTGATGGAGATGCTGCGCGTGCCCGGGCTCGGGCCGGCGCGCATCCGTTCCATTCACGACGGCCTGCACATCGATACGCTGCTCGAACTCGAGCAGGCCGCGCGCGAGGGGAAGCTGGCGGCGCTCCCCAAGTTCGGCGCAAAAACCGCCGACAAGGTGCTCAAGGGGATCGCCGACCTGCGGGCCACCGGCGCGTACGTGCTCTGGCAGCATGGGCGTGCCGAGGCGGAGCGAGTGGCCGACGCACTGCGGGTGCACCCCGATGTGCTGCAGCTCGAGATCGCGGGCTCCATTCGCCGCCGCAACGAGATCGTGCGCGACGTGGATCTCGTGGCCGCCGTGCGCGGGTCGCCGTCGATCGTGGCCGCCACGCTCGCGCAGCTGCGTGGCGTGAAGGAAGTGCTGGGCGGCGGCGGACGCACACTGCAGCTGCGTCTCGACAATGGCGTGCGCGTGGACCTTGCCTGCGTGCGCCCCGAGCAGTTCGCGCTCGCACTCTGGCGTGCCACGGGCAGTGCGCGGCATGTGAAGCAGGTGACCGAACGCGCGGCATCGCTGGGCTACACGCTCACCAACGACGAGCTCCGCGACGGCGACGGCGCCCTCGTGGCCATCGCCACCGAAGCGGCGCTCTACGACCAGCTCGGCATGGCTTTCGTGCCCCCCGAGCAGCGTGAAGCGGCGGGTGAGGTGGAGGCTGCGGTGTCCGGTTCGCTCCCCACGCTGCTCGAGGAACGGGAGCTGCGCGGCGCCCTGCACTGCCATTCACAGTACAGCGACGGTGCGGCGACGATCGAACAGATGGCGCGCGCCGCGCATGCGCGTGGCCTCCGCTACCTCGGGGTGAGCGATCACTCGCAGTCCAACACGTACGCCGGTGGCCTGTCGCGCGACCGTATCCTCGAGCAGCACGCCGAGATCGATGCGCTCAACGCCGCGTTCGTGAAGGAAGGGCTCGACTTCCGCGTCCTCAAGGGGATCGAGGCCGACATTCTCCCCTGCGGGCGCGTGGACTACGACGCGGCGTTTCTCGACCGCTTCGACTTCGTGATCGGGAGTGTGCACACACGCTACGGCATGAACGCCGAGCAGATGACGAACCGTGTGCTCAAGGCGCTCGACGATCCGCACCTCACCATTCTCGGTCACCCGACCGGACGTCTGCTGCTCACGCGCGAGCCGTACGCCATCCACCTCGACGCCATCATGGAGAAGGCCGCGCAGGTGGGCGTGGCGATCGAGCTCAACGCCGACCCGCACCGTCTCGACATCGACTGGCACGCCTGCCGCATCGCCGCCGAGAAGGGCGCGATGGTAAGCATCGGCCCCGACGCACACTCACCGCAGGGCTTCGAGAACCTGGAGCTCGGCGTGGCCGTGGCGCGCAAGGGATGGCTGAGCGCGCACAACGTGCTGAACACCCGCTCGGCGGCCGAGGTGCTGGCGTTTGCGGCCAAGCGGCGCGGCGAGGAGCGGGCGGAACAGGCGACGGCGCCGGCGCGGCTGCGGGTCGTTTGAACGAGAAGGGGCAACGGAGAAGGGGCAACTGAGAAACGGCGGAAAGGGTTATGAGAAAAGGGTAAGGCTCCCCATCCGCAGTATCTGCGAAGACCGTATCCTTCCCCTTTTCCCTTTTCCCTTTTCGCTTTTTCTCTGTATGCCCTCCCGCCCCGGCTCCCCCCGCCAGCCGCTCAGCGTGAAGAAGCCGGCGAAGGTCGCGAAGAAGGCGGCGACGCCGGCGGTTGAGGCGCCGAAGCCGAAATCGCGCAAGACGAGCAA
>CAZNZG010000231.1:0-5644 GCA_964577455.1 uncultured Gemmatimonas sp.
GTTCGATTATCCGTGGAAACCGGGGCTCGAGCCTGAGCCGATGATCGTGGCGCTCAACAACTGGCTACAGCAGTACGCCGCGCAGCGCGGCGCCATCTACGTGGATTACCACACGGCCATGGCCGATGCGCGGCAGGGGCTGCCGAAGTCACTGGCCGAGGACGGTGTGCATCCGAACGAGGCCGGCTATCGGATGATGGCCGGCCTCGTGGAACCGCTCATACAAGGTGCGCTCGCGCGGCGTTGACACCGCATGGCGGCAGCGTGTAGGTGTGCTTTCCTGGCAGCGTCGACGGCGCGTTTCGGTGTGCCGGTTTGATTTCTGCAGTAGCCACGGAGCCCCATCTTACCACGGAAACCAGCGGGGGCCGCGGAAAGGCACGGGTCGCGCCGTGTAGAGGCGACGTCCTCAGCTCGGCGACAGGGAACGGCCGTTCTGTATCGGTTGCTGCTGTCGCTGCGAGTTTCCGTGTGACCCGCTCATTTCCGCGGTAACCGCGGAGCCCAGGCTCAGCGCGGAAACGACACCACGCTCTCCTGCCCGTTCTTCCCAACGGCCGCGATACCGAAGAAGTAGTTGTCGATGATCACGTTCTTCAGCGTATGCTCCGTCACGTTGCCCACGTAACGAGAGCGAGTCCAATTCACGTCGCTGTGCTTGCGCCAGTAGATGCGATAACCGGCTACGTCAGGGCTCGGCGATGCCTTCCAGCGTAGCGTGGGTGATGGCTGGACCGCACCGGTGATGCGCGCATCCACCGGCGCGGCGGGCGCAGCGGCCAGCGACATCAGCACGCTGGCGTCGAGCGCAGTCATTTTCGCGGCATAGTCGAAGTCTACGCCTTCGAGCACGTCGCCGTACGTGATGCCCTTCTCGGTACGCGGATCCTGATGCTGCTTGGTGTAATCCTCGTGCGCTTCCATGAGACGTACCGCCGCCGAGCCAAGGTTGAAGAACGGCGTGTGGTGCCCCCCGCGACCATAACGATCGAGACGATAGATGATTTCCACGTCCATGTTGGGATGGTAGCGATCGGCGATCATGTCGATGTAGCGCGCCAGCTGACGGCTGGGGGTGTCGAGTTCACCACCATTGGTCAGAATGCGGCGCATCTCGGCCGCTGGCGTGTTGGCCGGCAGCCCGGGCGCGAACACGCGGGCCTTGGTGTTCTCGAACACGCCATCGATGCCGCGGCTGTTCCCTACCATGTCGTTGTTGATCACCGCGTCGATGCGCCAACCTTCCTGCTGGGCGGCCTTCGCCACGATGTCGCCGCCCTGCAGTCCCTGCTCTTCGCTCGACAGGGCAACCCACGCGACTGACGCAGCATACCGGTGCTTGCTCATGAGTCGGGCCGCCTCGAGCAGTGCCGCGATGCCGCTGGCGTTGTCGTTGGCGCCGGGCGAGTCGCTCGTGGCATTCAGCACGTCGGTCACGCGCGAGTCGATGTCGCCGGTGTGCACGATGAAGCGGTTGGGCTCCGTGGCGCCGCGCAGGATCGCCACCACGTTCACCACGTTGATGTCCTGCTTGATGCGGCCGTTCGGATCCCCCTTCACGATGTCGCTGATGTAGCGCACTTCGAGACACCCCCCGCACTCCTTCGAGATCTTCTCGAACTCCGCGAAGATCCACCGCCGCGCCGCACCGATGCCGCGTGTCTTCGACAGCGTGTCCGACATGGTGTGGCGCGTACCGAAGTTGACGAGGGTCGTGATGTCCTTGCGGATGCGCTCCGCCGACGAGCTCGCCACCGCCTCATGGATGCGCGGATCCTCGGCGATGGGGGGAAGCTGAGCGGGCTGGGCACCGACAAGGGCGGGGGCGAGGACGGTGGCGGCAAAGGCCGCGCGGCGCACGAAAGGGACGAATCGGGTAACCATCAGCGATCCTGAGAGAGAACGGGGTGAACGACAGCTCCGTACGTATAACGGAAACTCGATGGTTGCTGCTGAACCCGTAAGCCGAAACCCGAACCCACGACCCGGAACTGATCGGTTTCGGATCATCAGTGCGCTCGCAGAACCGAGAACTGAAAACTGCCACTGCGCACTGAAAACTCCCCGCCGTCCACGGGATTTCCGCCAACCGCGGGGAGTTTTCAGTGCCAAGTTCAAAGTTGCCAGGTCTCAGCTCTCCAACGGGGTCGCAACCAGCCGCCACTTTCCGGTGTCTCACCCCGCTGTGACCTTCCCTCCTCTTCCCGGGTTACCGGGCGTGCATCCTCCCGATTCCCAACTCGTCCGGCAGGTACTCTCCGGTAACCCCGAAGCGTTCGGCGCACTCGTGGACCGGTACCATGCGCGCTGCCTGCGCGTGGCCACACACCTGCTGGCCGACTCCGACGACGCCGAAGACGTGGTCCAGGACGCCTTCGTGCGTGCCTACCGTCATCTCGGTCAGTACCACGAGCGCGACAAGTTCGGCGCCTGGCTCATGCGCATTCTCGTGAATCAGTGCCGCACCCGTGCCGCGAAGAACGCGCGCTATGTGGCGCTCGACCCTCAGGTGCACGCCGCCGGCCTGACGACCGACGGCCCCGGCGAGGCCTTCGCCACCCGCGCCGAACTCGCGCGCGCCATCGCACACCTCGTCCCGGAGCAGCGCGAAGCGATCGTGCTGCGCTTCGCCGAGGAACTCAGCTACGAAGAAATGGCGACCGTTACCGGCGTGGGGGTATCCGCGCTCAAGATGCGCGTCCAGCGCGCCTGCAGTCGTCTTCGCACCCTGCTCACGGAGCACCTCGCCTCATGACGTCCGGTCCGTTCTCTCCCGATCCCGACGACATGGCGCCCGCCTGGCTGGCAGACGCCCTGCGCGTACCGGTCATTTCTCGCAGCGAGTCGCGCGCGCGCATCATGCAGCAGATTCGTGCGCTCCCCACGCCGCGCCGACTCTCGCAACCGCTCGGCTCGCGCGCGTCACGCTGGCGCCGGCGTGGCTCGCTCACCGCACTCGGTAGCGTGCTGGTCACCGCCTTCCTCATGCTGGCCACCTCCGTCCGCGAAGGCGACCAGCGCGTACTCGTGTCGCGCGTACACCCCGCGGCGATGGTCATGGGCGACAGCGCCGTACCGGTCCGTGGCGCCGATTCGCTGGCGGCCATCATGCACGGGCGCTTCCTCGACACCATGCACGTGGTGGACTACGTGGTGCGAGGCACACGACTCGACGACCTGCGTTCGGTGCAGGTGCGGCACGTGGTGCGCTCAGCGCCTACGGCGCACCAGTCTGCCGCCGCAGCAGCCGGGAGTGGCCGTCGTGCCCCGTTCGAGCGCGCCACTCTCATGCGCGTATCGGCCACGGAGTGGCGCGTACGCGCGCTGCTGCCGCGCGACGCGGTGGCCGTAGGCTTCTCGGTCAACGACATCGCGCTCGATCCCATCCCGGTGGGATCCGCGGGGGACGCGCTATGAGCAGCGGAACGCTCGACCACCGATCGCTGCTGGCTGGCGGCGGTACCCTGATCACGCTGCTGGCCGGATACGCCGACCTCTGGCGCGGCGGCGAGACGATCGCCCCGCTGCTGCTGATGGCCGGGTATGTCATTGGAGTGCCCGCCACCCTGCTCGCCCGGCGGGACCGCGCCACATGACGGCCGCACCGGATGGTTTCGACGCCGTTCTCTTTCTGCGCGAGGAACTGCACCGGTCGCTCCACGGTCAGGCGTGGCATGGTCCGGCCCTGCTCGAAGCGCTGCGCGAGGTGAGCTGGCAAAAGGCCATCACCCGCCCGGCGACCGGTTCGCACAGCATCGCCGAGATTGCCGGGCACTGCATTGCGTGGCTCGAAGAAGTCACGCGCCGTCTCGACGGCGGCGCCCCGCGCATGCCTGCGAGGGGTGACTGGAATGACATGGCGTCGCTGGCCGAAGACCACTGGGGCGACATGCTGCGTGACCTCGTGGCTGCCGGTGCGGCACTCGATGCCGCGCTCGCCAATCTCGCCCCCGAGCGCCTGCTGGCGGTGTGCGGTGATGGGCTCGATCATGATGCCCCCCTCGGCAGTGGCGTGCACTTCGCAACCATGCTCAACGGCGTGATCCAGCACAACGTGTACCACGCCGGACAAGTGGTCCTGCTCGCCAGGGCATAGCATCCCCAGCAGTGGTGGCAACGTCTCCCGGTGATCGCGCACGATTGCCGGGATGTTCCGGTCTTCGACGGTCGCCGCCGATCTCCGTTGGTGTTCACCGGCAATCGCCGACGCTCGCGCGAGACCGGCTCGCATGCACATGTTTGTGGTGGCCGCAGACGTAATGCTCTGCCCATCCCCACCCGAACGACTTCTCTATGCTCTCCCCCATTGTCGCCGGCGTCTGGCGCATGTCGTCGTGGAACTGGTCACCGCAGGAGCGCCTCCGCTGGATCGAGCAGTGCCTCGATCTGGGCGTGACCACCTTCGACCATGCCGACATCTATGGCGGCTACACCGTCGAAGCACTCTTCGGCGAGGCCCTCGCCATTGCGCCGGCGCTGCGCGCGCGCATGCAACTGGTCACCAAGTGCGGCATCCAGCTGCGTGCGCCGTCGCGCCCCGATACGCGCATCAAGCACTACGACAGTACCGCACAGCACATCGTGCGCAGCGTGGAGCAGAGTCTCGCGAACCTGCGTACCGAGCGTATCGAGCTGCTGCTGCTGCATCGTCCCGATGCGCTGCTCGACGCCGACGAAGTGGCCGCCGCCTTCGAGCAGCTCCGTACACAGGGCAAGGTGCAGGCGTTCGGTGTGTCCAACTACACACCGGCGCAGTTCGAGCTGCTGCACGCACGCACGCCGCTGGTCACCAACCAGGTGGAGTGTCATCCGCTGCATCGCGCGCCCATCTTCGATGGGACGTTCGACCAGGCACAGCGGCTGCGCGCACGTCCCATGATCTGGTCGCCGCTCGCCGGCGGTGCCCTCTTCACGAGTGACACCGAAGACGCCATGCGCGTGCGCGGTGTGCTGTCCAGTATTGGCGCGCAGTACGGCGTATCCGCTGCCACGATCGCGTTCGCCTGGCTCATGCGGCTGCCCAGCCGTCCCTACCCGATCGCCGGATCGCGTCGCATCGAGGCGATGCAGGAAGCCGTTGCCGCCACCGGTATCCGGCTGGATGCACAGGAGTGGACCGAAGTGCTCGTGGCGGCCACTGGCCAGGACGTGCCGTGAACCCGCTGCGGCCGCTCACGATCTTCGCCCTGCTCACAGCCACCCCGCTGGTAGGCCATACCCAGCAAGCCCCCCTCGGTGGCTGGCCACAACACTCCCGTACCCGCCCTGCGCCGCCAGTGGTCACACCGGGGGCTCACGTGCCGCTGCCGCCACCGAAGGACGCCACCGTGCTCTTCGACGGCTCGTCGCTCGACCAGTGGATTATGAGCGACAGCAGCGCGGCCAGATGGCGTATCGTGGACGGCGCCTTCGAAGTGGTGCCCGGCACCGGGACCATGATGACACGCGACGGCTTCGGTGATGTGCAGCTCCACATTGAGTGGATGGCCCCCAACCCACCCAAGGGGCGTGATCAGGATCGCGGCAACAGCGGCGTGTTCTTCGGCGGCGGCCGCTACGAGGTGCAGGTGCTGGACTCGTATCGCAATCCCACGTATCCCGACGGACAGGCCGCGTCGCTCTACGGGCAGTATCCGCCACTCGT
>CAZNZG010000232.1:0-5605 GCA_964577455.1 uncultured Gemmatimonas sp.
CGCTGAGCGTTCAACGCTGAGCGCTCAGGATGACGACGCGGAGGTCGCATGGGCGAGGGCCTCCGCGAGATATTGCCGCAGCGTATCTGCGCCGAACGGTTTGGCGAGGAATCGCGTGTAGCGGTCGTCGTCGATCGTGGGCAGGGCATCGTCGCGATCGTAACCGCTCGCCACGACCACCGGGAGGGTGGGGTGGGTTTCGCGCACCGCGGCCAGCACCTCCGCGCCGCCCATGCCCGGCATGGTGAGATCCAGCAGAATCGTCGCGATTTCGTGCTGATGCGCCAGGAACTGCGCGAGCCCCTCCGCGCCATCTCCTGCCTCGATTATGCGCAGACCCATGCGCCGCCCCACGCGTGCCACGACGTCGCGGATCGGCGCTTCGTCGTCGACGACCAGCAGCGTCCCACTCGCGCGGGCTGACAGATGGGCGGCCACGCTGATGGAGTTGTCCACCGGCGGCACGGCGCGCGGAAGAAAAATATCGAAGCGCGTGCCGCGTTCGTGTGATGTGCTGAGTTCGAGCACACCGTTCAGCGTGCCGACGATGCCGCGGACGGCGCTGAGACCGAGTCCACGACCGGACGCCTTGGTGGTGAAGAATGGATCGAAGATGCGCCCGCGCACCTCGCGCGGAATGCCGGGACCGTCGTCTTCCACGGTGAGCCGAAGCCAGCCGTGCGGAGGGGGTGCTCCAGGCAGGTCGCCCGCTGGCGATGCCTGTCCCGACGCGTACAACTGCACGGTGCCGGAGCGCTCACCGATCGCTTCGGCCGCATTGGTGAGCAGGTTGAGCAGGACCTGCGTGAGCTGCGATGGATCGAGTTCGACCCACAGCGGCTCCGGTAGCGAGGCCACCTGCAGCTGCACCTTTTTCGACTGCGATGCCTGCACGATGGGCAGGATGTCGGCAATCACCCGGCGCGCGTCGATGACTTCACGGCGAAGGCTGGCGCGTCCGGCATAGGCGAGCATCTGGCGGGTGAGCTCCGCGGCGCGACGGCTTGCCCCGTTGATGCGGTCGAGCGCCACCGCCGCTTCACTGCCGCTTGCCACCGTTTCGCGCGCCAACTCCGCGTTGCCGATGATGGCACCGAGAATGTTGTTGAAGTCGTGTGCGATGCCGCCGGCCATCACGCCGAGACTCTCGAGCTTCTGGGCCTGCTGCACCGAGGCGTCGCGGGCGCGGCGTTCCTCCTCGGCACGGGAGCGCTCGGTGAGGTCGGTGCCGATCACTCCCACGGCATAGGGAAGCCCGTCGGCCTGCTCGAGGGGAAACGCGACCATCTGCCAGTCACGTGGCCCACCGGGCAGTTCGATCGCCACCTCCTGCTCGACGATATTGTCGGTCTCACGGGCACGGGCCACCAGCCTCTCGATACTCGCCCCCTCTTCGCCGAAGAGTTCGTGTACCGTGCGCCCGGTGGCCGCCGTGACCGGCAACCCCGACATGGAGGCGGCGCGCGCATTCAGCAGGCGCACCGACCCGTCGAGATCCACGACGAGCACCAGCATCGCCGTGTTGTTCATGAGGTCCTGCAACAGCGTACGGCTGCTTTGCGCCTCCACGAGCGCCGCACGCGTGGCATCCACCTGCGACTCGAGGCGGCGGTACAGGGTGTCGAGCTGCCCGGTCATCACGTTGAACGACTCAGCCAGCTGCGCTACTTCATCGTCGCCGCGTACGTCGGTACGCACACGGAAGTCGCCGCCCGCGACCTGGGTGGCGGCATTGGCGACCGACAGCACCGGCGCCGTGAATCGCCGCGTGATGGTGGTAATGCCGAGTACGAGCAGGATCGTCGAGATGATCCCGAGCAGCAGCGTCTGGGTGAGCAATCGGCGCGCCGGTGCAAAGGCCGCGCTTTGCGGAGACTCCACGATCAGTGCCAATTCCAGCTCGGGAAGCCAGCGCCACGCCCCGATCACCGGGACACCATCGTAGTTGGTGTACAGTCCCGCGCCGTCGCGTCCGGCGAGAGCCTCTCGCACGGCAAAGTGGTGCACCCCGCGGAGAATGCCTTCGCGCCCGAAGCGTTCCGCAGACACGAACTCGGCGAAACGGTTCACCAGATACGCGTCGACGGGCAGCGAGGCGGTGGACGGGTGACCGACGGCCTTCTCCATGCGCGACAGGTCCAGATGGGCTGCGAGTACGCCCGTCGTCCCCTTTCGATCGATGGGTGTCGCAATGGTGAGGCGCGGCCTCCCGGTGCGGGCACTGAGATAGATCCGCTGCGTATAGGTGCTCACGCGTCCGCGGACGTAGAACTCCTCGTCGACGGTGTAGGTACCGACCGATGCCGGTAGTGTCGAACGTTCCACCATGCCGCCCGGCACGCGGATGAGCTGCAGCTCCTCGTAGGCGAGCAGTGCGGTGTCGACCACGAGCCCCGCCGCGTCCGGACCAACCGTGTCAGGCAAGGTCGACAGCGTACGCCGCACGAGCTGCAGCCCCGCATGCTGCCGCGCAAGCCACTCGGTGGTGCGCTGCGCCTGTTCGGTGACGTCGGCGCTGAGCTGTGCGAGCAACCGTTCCCGAAGCGCTCCGGCGGCGGCGCTGTAGGCGGTATAGGCGCTCAGCCCGAACACCACGAAGCTGAGCGCCAGCACCGCAGCCGACAGACGCGCCGGGAAACTTCGCGTGAACCGACGGTTCACGGCGTGGGCGGCTGAATCGTGGCGCGGTACAGGGCACTGTCAGCCACCATCTGCAACAGAGTGGCGCCGCGGACAGGATTGCCGGTCCCGTCGAACCGATAGGCCGCGAAGGCGCCGTCATACGCATCACCGCGACGAAACGCCTCGGCGAGTGCGAGGCCAGTGCGCGCGGCACTGCGCTGCGCGGCACGCGCGAGCAGCAGGATGGCATCATAGGTGGCGGCGGCAGTGGCACGCGGGCGCTCGTCGGGATACTTCGCCGCGAATCGCGTGCGGAAGCGCGTCACGCCCTCACGGCCGCTCCCTGCATCCCAGTTGGCCACGATGATGGTATTCAGAATGTTGTCGCGCCCGCGCAAGGCAATGGCATCCCAGCCATCGCTTCCCAGCAGCTGACCGTTGAATCCCAGCTCCCGCAGGAGGCGCACCTGGGTGGAGTCGCGAATGGAAAAGTTCGGGAGCAGGATGGCGTCGGGTCGGCCGGCCACAAGCCGGCGGAGCTGCGCGAGAGGAGGGCCGGGATCGTCCACGTTGTACGTCTCGGCGATGTCCATCTGACCGCCTCGCGCGATGAATGTGGAGCGATAGAGTTCCACGATCTCCCGTCCGTAGCTGCTGGCGGCGTTGTAGAGCGCCGCGGTTCTCCGGATGCCGAGGGAGTCATAGGCGAAGCGGGACAGCACCTCGCCCTGTGTCGCATCGAGAAACGCCAGTCGGCTCACGTATCGGTGCCCGGCGGTGACCTGCGGCGAGGAGGCCATGGGCGCGACCAGTGGGACTTCCGATGTTTCGGCCACCACACCCGCGGCCAGTGCCAGCGCACTGAACTGCGGGCCTACGACCACGTCGGCTGAATCGAGATTGATCAGTGCGCGGGCAGCCGCCGCGGCGGCATCGGGGCGGTTGGCCGTCTCACGATCGAGCAGCACGACCCGATGCATGACGCCGCCGATGTTCACGCCACCGGCCTCGTTGAGTTCGTCGACCGCCATGCGTGCACCGAGCCGGCCGGGGTGCCCCGACGAATTGCGCGCACTGCCTTCGAACACACCGATGAGCCCAACGCGCCACACCGGCGGTGACGGTTTCTTGCACCCTGCAACCGCCAGGATGGCCGTCGCGACGATGCTGAACCGAATCCATTGCAAGGCATTCATTGGGTGACGTTAGGACACGATTCCACGGCGCGCAATGCGAACGCAGGAGTGGCTCGGTGAACGCGCACTCACCTTCAAGCGAAGCGGTTGCCCGCGCGGCATGTTATCCCGTGACGATTCCTCGGTATTCCTGTATCAAGAAAAGCATGCTGCGACGATCGCGAATCGATGGTGAGCGGTGCTGACCGTCTGGGCGTACGGCATGGTCGTGCTGTTCATGGCGCTGATCATGACGAAACGACTGTCTCCCCTCACGGCGCTCATTCTCGTGCCGCTCGGAGTGGGGCTCGCCGCCGGCTTCGGTCCGTCGCTCGGTGAGATGATGGTGGCGGGCATCACGAAGCTCGCGCCCACGGGTGTGATGCTGATGTTCGCCATCCTGTTCTTCGCCGTGATGATCGATGCCGGGCTGTTTGCACCATTCGTTGCGCGCCTGGTGGCTCTGGTGCACGGTGATCCCGTGAAGGTGGTGGTGGGAACGGCTGGGCTCGCCTTGCTGGTGTCGCTCGATGGCGACGGCTCCACCACCTACATGATCACCACGGCCGCGATGCTGCCGCTGTATCGGGCGCTCCGGCTCCGCCCGCTCGTTCTGGCGTGCGTGACGATGCTCGCTGGCGGCGTCATGAATATTCTGCCGTGGGGTGGGCCTACGGCGCGCGCGGCCAGTGCGCTTGGTGTGGACGTGAGCGACGTGTTCGTACCGATGTTGCCGGCGATGGCGGTCGGCATCGTGTGGGTGCTGTTCGTGTCGTACCGACTGGGGGTGGCGGAGCGTGTGCGCCTGTCGCAGACAGCGGCTCGCGAGCATCCGGACGGTGTGTTGGAGGAGGAACTCGCCAACCCCACCTACGAGGAGGACACAGCGCATCGCCGTCCCGACCGGTTACTGGTGAATGCAGTGCTTACCGGCACGCTGCTCGTGGCGCTCGTTACGGCGCTGTTGCCGCTCCCGGTGCTCTTCATGATCGGCTTCGCCGTGGCGGTGCTGGTGAACTACCCGTCGATCGACCAGCAGAAGGCGCTGCTGTCGCGGCACGCGGGCAATGTTCTGGCCGTGGTGGGGCTCATTTTCGCCGCGGGCGTGTTCACCGGCATTCTCTCGGGCACCAAGATGGTGGATGCCATGGCGGGCAGCGTGATCACCCTCGTACCGCCCTCACTCGGGCCGTATCTCGCCGTAGTGACCGGCGTGTTGAGCGTGCCATTCACCTTTTTCATTTCGAACGACGCCTTCTACTTCGGCGTGCTCCCCGTTCTTGCCAAGGCAGGTGAAGCATACGGGATCACCGCGGCGGAGATGGCCCGGGCCTCACTGATCGGCCAGCCGGTCCATCTGCTCAGCCCGCTGGTGCCGTCCACGTTTCTGCTGGTGGGACTTGCCGGCGTGGACTTCGACGACCATCAGCGCTTCACGCTCAAGTGGGCCCTGCTGTCGGCGCTTGTGCTGCTCACAGTCTCGTTGCTCGTGGCGGTGGTGCCGCTCGTGGGTTGACGGCGTGTGGGCCCGTGTGGGCCCGTGTGGGCCCGTGTGGCCCGCCTCACGCCGCTGTGGATCCCGGAAATGGCACGCGGCCGCACGTCATGACGACGTGCGGCCGCGTGGTTACATCTCTGGCCGCTCGTTACCGATCCGGTAATCAGCGCCAGGGGTGCAGAAGCACGCCCACGCCGAGTCGACGGCCACCGAGATCGAGCTTGTCGAACCCGGCGTAGTCGCCGTCCATCACGGCACGTCCGTACTGTTGACGGACGTCGGCCTGAACCGATACCCAACGCGCCACCGG
>CAZNZG010000233.1:0-5560 GCA_964577455.1 uncultured Gemmatimonas sp.
CTCGAAGAGCTGGACCACCTGCGCCCCGGCTTCGACCTGGGCCACCAGGAAGTCGCCCACCGCGGTGGCCAGCTTGTCGAGCAGCGCGTGCGCGAGCGACGGATTCTCGAAGAGCATCTTCTTCGCGACGGCGAATTGCTTGGTGCCCTTGCCTTCGACCATGTAGGCCGCAAGGGTCCACGGGGCACCGGCAAAGCCGATCAGCGGCACGCGGCCATTGAGCTCGCGCTTGGTCATGCGCAGCGCCGAGAGCATGTAGCCCAGCTGATCTTCCGGCACGACCGGGTTGAGCCGGTCGAGATCGCTCTGGCTGCGGATCGGCGAAGGGAACTGCGGACCCACGCCCTCGTCGAGCGTGAGGTGCATCCCCATCGCCTCGGGGATCACGAGGATGTCGCTGAAGATGATCGCCGCGTCGACGCCGACGAGATCGATCGGCTGCAGCGTGACCTCCGTCGCGAGTTCCGGCGTGCGGCACATCGTGAGGAAGTCGGACTTGGCGCGAACCGCCCGGTATTCCGAGAGGTACCGTCCGGCTTGCCGCATCATCCACACGGGGGGACGGTCAACGGCTTCACGGCGCAGCGCGCGCAACAGCAGGTCGTTCATACGCAGGGGGAGTTCGGGCGGGACACCGCCCGGGTGATCACGGACTTCCGGAAACATCCGCAAAAGAACAGCGACGCGTCACCGGTGTCTGTGACGCGTCGCCGGGTGTGGCACGATCAGGTGAACTGCTCGGTCGTCATGAGCGGCACCGCCTGTGCTACTGGTGGAGTCGTGCCCGTGGGAGCGGCCGGAGCCGCCACCACGGGTGCCGCTTTCTGATCCGCCCGCCGGGTTGCCGTCGTGTGCGCCTGCACATCGGCGGCAGACACGGCGCGGTGCGACCCGGTCGTCCGGGTTTGCGATGCACCGGCGCCACCGGCCGGAGCGAACATCTCGAGCAGCATCATGGCGTGCTGATCGAGGGGCTCGCCGCGCTGCAACGCACGCCGCAGCGCCGCCATCGGGCCGGCCAGCAGCTTCGCGACGATTCGCGATGCGGCTTTCTCGGCCACATCGGCGTCCTTGGCATGGAAGGCCACTTCACGACGCGCCACATCCTCGAGCGCCTCGCGCAATGGCTTGATCGCGTCGCGCGCCGGCATGGTCGCCAGCCAGTCCATGAAGGACTGGGTTTCTTCCTGGCAGATCATCTCGGCGTGGGGCACGGCGTCCTTGCGCATCACTTCGGCCGACAACAGCGGCTGATGCAGCGTATCGAGATCCACGAGCGTGATACCCGGCTCTTCGGTCACCGCCGGATCGATGTTGCGCGGCACGCTGAGATCCATCATGAGCAGCGCGTAGCCACTCGCCGCGCACGCTTCACGCGCCCGCTGGAGGGCCGGTGCCTCGAGGACGGGCACCTCGCTGCCGGTGGCCACGATCACCACGTCGGCCATTGCTGCTTCCACATGCAGCGTGTCCCACGGGGCCGCGCGTCCACCCACCATGCCGGCGAGATTCTGCGCGTTCTCGAGCGTGCGGTTCACCACCACGATGTCGCGCGCGCCGAGCTTGTGCAGCTGCTTGGCGGAGCGCGCGCCGGTCTTGCCCGCACCGATCACCACGCAGCGCGCATTCTCGAGATTGCCGAAGCGCTGCGCCGCCGTGATGGCCGCTTCCGCGCCCACCGAATTGCGGCCGGCGGTGAGCGACGTTTCCGTCTGTACACGCTTGCCCGCACGCAGCGCCGTCTCGAAGAGGCGGTGCAGCACCGGACCGGCTGCCTGACCGCGCGAGGCGCGCTTGTACGCTGCCTTCAGCTGGCCGAGGATCTGGTTGTCACCCAGCACCTGCGACTCGAGCCCCGACGCGATGCGCACCACATGCTCGGCGGCCTCGATGCCAAGGCGCCGCGTGGCCGTGGTGAGCAGTTGGTCACCCTCGGAGCGCGTGCGCATCCAGCGCCGAGCCAGCGTCTGGACCGCCCGGTCGATGACCTGCGGCTCGTCGCTGTCCACCCACGCATACAGCTCGGTGCGGTTGCAGGTGGAAATGAGCGCGGATTCGGTGATGACTTCCGTGCGTGCCGTACGGTACAGCTGCGTGAGACGCTCCTCCGAGAGGTGGAAGCGTTCTCGCGTAGCCACATCGGCATGGCGAAAATCGATGGCGATCGAAATCAGCATCGGGGAAGGGATGCGGAGTCGTGAATCAGGCGGGCGCGAGCCCGGCCAAATGCGCCAGGTTCTTGAAGAAAATCCGTACGTGCGAGAGCGGCTTGGCAATCACCAGCTGCTTGCGCATGTACCCATCGAACGTCAGCTGCTGCACATCACGATCACGGCAGATCGCCACGAACCGCTCGCGACGATTGTCCGTGCTGTACCAGAAGCTCTGCATCACGTCGAGTACCAGGAACACCGGGCCGTGCAGCCGCATGAAGCGGCGGCGCGCCTTCTTCAGGGCCGACGCCTTGCCGGTCTGCAATGCCTCTTCCACCGCATCGGCCGCCAGACGGCCGCCGGTCATCGCGTAAAAGATGCCTTCTCCGGACGCCGGCGCTACCACCCCGGCCGCATCGCCGGCCACGACTACGTCGCGGCCATTGTCCCAGCGGGGGAGCGGCTTGAGGGGAATGGGGGCGCCCTCGCGGCGGATCGTCTCGAGGGTGTCCATGCCGGTATCGGCGCGGAGCTTGGCCACCGCTTCCTTCAGGCCGAACCCCTTCTGGAACGTGCCCGTCCCGATCGACGTGGTCGGGCCGTGCGGGAAGACCCACGCGTAGAAGTCCGGAGACAGCGGGGCATTGTAGTACACATCCACCCGGTCGTGACCAAACACGTCGCTGTCGCGAGTGGGGGACTTCACCACCTCGTGATACGCGAACACATGCTTGGCCTTGTGCGAGCCGGGGATGCACTGCTTGGCCACCGGCGACAGGGCTCCGTCGGCGCCGATCACGTAGCGCGCGCGCACGGTCCGCGTGGCGCCGCTCCGCGAACGCCCCTCGGTGTAGGCAATCACCGCGGTCCCGTCGCGATCGCGCGAGAACTGCGTGAACGCCCCCGTGCGGCGCTCGGCACCCGCCACGGCGGCGCGGTTGCGCAGCCACTCGTCGAACACGTCGCGGTCCACCATCCCCACGAACCCGTCGCCCACGGGGATGTCGACTTTCTTGGCCGTGGGGCTGATCACGCGAGCGGTATTGACGCGCGCCACCAGCAGCGACTGCGGAATGCTGAAGTCGCGCAGCAGCTGCGGCGGCACCGCGCCGCCACACGGCTTGGTGCGCCACGCGCGGTCGAGCAGGAGCACCTTGCGCCCTGCGCAGGCCAGATCATGCGCCGCCGTGGCGCCGGCCGGCCCCCCACCCACGATCACCACGTCGAACAGTTCGCCGTCCTCGGACGGCGTACCCCGCTCGAGCATGGTCAGCGACATGTCGTGTCGTTCCTGGTGCTCACTCATGCGACCCTCCTCACTCGTGCTCACTGGATCACCGCCTGCAGCATGTCACCACGCTGCCGGAATACCTCGTTGGCGCGCTCACTCGACGCGCTGCGCAGCGCCAGCCACGCCGAGGCACCGAACAGCACGGCCTGTACGCCGAACACGGCCAGGTAGCCGCGCAGCGGCGACTCGAGCACCGCGCGCGCCACATCCACACCCGCCGCACCACTCATGGTGCCCACCGCATACGCGAGCGCCTGCGCGGCCCCGAACACACCGAGGCGCAGCCCCGCGCGGCCATCGGTCTTGTCGCCGGTCAGTGCCATCATCGAGCCGATCGCCCCGATCGCGAACACCCCGTTGGACAGGCCGAGCAGCACCACGATCGCCGTGAACACCGTCGCACTGGCGAGGCTGGGGGAGAGCACCAGCCCGAGATAGGTAACGGCCGACGCCGCGCATCCGGCCGCGGCCCAGTGCCGAAGCTGGCCGCTGCGCGTGGCGATCAGCGCCGCGAGGATCATCCCCACCAGCACCCCGCCATGGTGCGCCCCCGAGAGCTTGGTGCTCTCGCCAGGCGTCATGCCGAAGGCAATGCCGGCGAACGGCTCCAGAATGAGGTCCTGCGCGCTGTACGCGAACATCGCGAGGAAGATGAACCCGGAGAACAGACGGGCCGCCGGTTCGCCCCACACCGTACGGAAGGACGCGAGGAATGCACCCTTCCCCTCGGCGTCTTGCGTGGACGGCATGATCGGACGAGGCCCCTTCTCCACTCCCCAGGTGGCGACCAGCGCCACCGCCAGCCCAACGGCACCGATCCCGCCGGCAATCGCGATCAGGCGCGTGTAGGAGAACGGATCGAGGAGGGCTCCCGACGTGGCCGCCGTGATGATGATGCCGACGATCATCAGGATCCACGTGATGGCGGCAGCGCCCGCCCGCTGCGACGGCTTGGCCCGCTCACTCATGAGCGCGAGCAGCGGTGTGCCGGAGGCACTCACCCCGGCGCCGAGAATCACACTGGCCAATGAGGCGAGCGCCACACCCAGCACCACATTGTCGGCCATCACGGGAATGCTCGCCGCGACACCGACTCCACCCAAGGCACACACCAGCAGGCCGCCGAGGATCCACGGCGTGCGGCGGCCGTGGCCGTCGCTGTCGTGACCGAGCCGCGGCCGGAGTATGAGCTGCACGCCGAAGTGCAGCGCCACCAGAATACCGGGGATCGTCGCCGGCAACCCGAGCTCCACCACGATGACCCGATTGATGGTCGTGGTGAGCAGGACCACCACCGCGCCGATCGCAGCCTGTACGAACCCGAGGCGCGTGAGCTGCCACCAGCTCATGCCCGCTTCTGCCGCAACCGCACGCGCTCCCACGGCGCGGGAAGCGCGCTCGTTCGGAGCGGACATCGGCGCCATGGTCGTCCCCATCAGCGCAGAGCTCCCGCCGTGAAGCCGGTGATGGCCGGCAGCGTGCGGACTGCGAACGCCGACACCATCATCCCGCTCACATAGAAGGGCACCCCGAAAGCGCTGAGATAGAGCGCGCGTTCGACGGGCTTCTGCAGGAACCACCACATCAGTCCCGCCTGAATCGCAGCAAGACAGCCGATCGCGATCGCGTAGCCCGGACGGCCCCACGAGACCAACAGGCCGATCACCACGCACTGCGCCACCAGCATCACCAGCGAGGCGACCCACGCCGCGCCCGTGGGGCCGAGGAGCACGGGGAGCGAATTGACCCCCATCGTCCGATCGCCTTCGATCGCCTTGAAGTCGTTGAGCGTCATGATGCCGTGGGCCCCGATGCTGTAGAGCGCCGCGAGCAGCAGCAGCGGCGCCGGCGGCAGCACGTTGCCCAGCATGATGCCGGCGCCGGTCACCCAGGCCAGCCCTTCATAGGTGAAGCCCACGGCGGCGTTCCCCAGCCAGCCGTTGCGCTTGAAGCGGAAGGGCGGGGCACTGTAGCCCCACGAAAACGCGAGTGCCACGGCCACCGCGCCCATGCCGAACAGGCCGAGCGGGAGCGCCCACACCACGCAGAGCGCGCTCCAGAAGATCGCGATCGCCAGCCCCCACTGTCCGGGGATGCGTCCCGACGGGATGGGGCG
>CAZNZG010000234.1:0-4564 GCA_964577455.1 uncultured Gemmatimonas sp.
GGGCACAGCACCCCGGAGCCGGCGGATGAGTCACAGACTGCACCCGGAGGTAAACACGCTCAGGCTGTATCCGCGACCCATCCGCCGGATCCGCGGTGCTGTTCCCCCGACCCGCCCTCAGCGCCGCCGCATTGGAGCCAGCGGCAACACAATGTGGGACGGATACGAGGCGCTGTGATGCACCGTGATGTCACTCGTGACCATCCGACGGTGCTTGCCGATCGGCTCACCCGTATTGGGGTTCACATCGAAGCGCGGAAAGTTGCTACTCGAAATGTCCACGCGAATGCGATGTCCCTTCTTGAATACGTTGGCCGTGGGGAAGGGCTCGATCGTGAACTCGTACACCCTGCCAGGCGTGAGCAGCTCGGCCTTCTCCCTCGTCGCGCGATAGCGCGCGCGCACGATGGCATCCGTGAGATTGAGATCGAAACCACCCGGCCAATCCTTGCTGGACGGATACACGTCGATGAGCTTCGCCGTCAGGTCCGTATCGACCGTGGTGGCCGACGCATGCACCACCACCTTGATGGGGCCCACCACCGTCATGTCTTCCGTGAGCGGCTCGCTCTGGAACACCAGAATGTCCGGACGCGCCCGCAGCGGACGCCACGGCGCCGCGCTCGGCGGAAACCTTGGGTTCTCGCGCTGATCGTACGCGCCGTCCTTGAGGCGCGCCGACGAGCCACCCCCGATCGTGGGCACCGGATTGCGCGGATCGAATGTGTACGTGGTACTCGACGTTGCCTCTCCGGGACGCTTCGGTGACAGCGTGCCATCGGCGTGGAAGTACCACGGCTCGAAGCGGGTGTTCGGCAGCGGCCAAACTGACGCCTCGTGCCAGAAGCCCCCGTGAAACAGACGACCGTTCGTGTCCTTGTGCCCATCCCCGGTGCCCATCACGAACAGCTTCACCGGCGCCGCCTTGTCCACACCATTCGCCTCGCCCTTGAGGGCAAAGTCGAACCATTGCATGTGGAAGTCGGTGAGGAAATCCGGAATGGCCGCCGAGTCCCCGAAGGCCACATCGCCGGCGTAGGCGCGGTTGTTGCCGCTGTGCGTCCACGGGCCAATCACGATCCGCTGCGGCGCGCGCTTCTGCTTGCGCAGCTCGCTGAAGTTCTTGAACGTGCCCGCAAGGAAAATGTCGTACCAGCCACCCACGTGCAGCATGGGGATGTCGCTCGTGGCGGGATAATGCTCGTCCCATGCCATCATGGGGTCCTTCCAGAACGCGTCGTAGTCGGCGCGCTCCCAGAAATCGAAGAACCACCCCTCGTACTGGCTCGATACCGACAGCGGGTTGAGGCCGCGGCGCCACGCGGCGCCGTACCAGTCTTCCACCTTTTCCTTGGTGAGCAGTGCGCGCACGTCGTCGCTGCGCGCGTCGGCCAGCAACTGCCCCCACGCCCACGTGAGCTGGCGGCCGTACTCGTAGGTGCCACGATATCGCACCCCGTGGTCCCACCCGTTGGCCAGCCCACCCATGTTGAGCAGCAAGGCACTCAGCGCCGGTGGATGATATACCGCCGCCCCGGCCTGCATGTGTGCGCCGAAGCTCGAGCCCCACATCCCCACCTTGCCGTTGGCGTATGGCAGCTTGGAGAGCCACTGCACCACATCGTAACCATCAGTTCCATCGAGGGGCTGCACTTTGCTGAACAACCCCTCGCTCTTGTACCGCCCACGCGTGTCCTGCAGCGCCACCACGTAGCCACGCTCGGCGTAGAACACGGCCTGCTCGTGCAGCGACTGTTTGTTGTACGGCGTACGGTTGAGCAGAACCGGGAAGCGCCCCTCCACCGGCTTGCCGTTGCGCGCGGGGCGGTACATGTCCGTGGCCATGCGCGCGCCGTCGCGCGTGGGGATCATCACGTTGCGCTCGGTGAGCAACGCGTCGAATTTCGCCGGCGAGTGCTTCCAGTCGACCGGTGGCATCCGGCTGGGTTCCTGAGCACGTGCCGTGGTGACGACCGGTGCAGCAAACAGCGCGAACAGTACGAGCGTGCGGAACGTGGAGCGCAGCACGGGAGGCGGGGCAAGAGAGGTCCGAACGGCGTGATCGCAGAAGTTGCGATGCGAACGGCGAGGGCGCCAATTGGGGGGAGCCCATCTACCCCTCCAGAGGAGCGCCCGTGCACCGCCAGCTTCGTCGCTCGATTGCCATCATTGCTGCCATTGCCGGCAGTGCCTTCGCCACCCCCGCGCTTGCCCAGAGTGGCCCCGGCTCGAACGGCCGTGAGGTGCTCAACCCGCCCGGCCTCGCCCCCTTGGTTCCCGCCTACTCGGTGGCCATTCGCGACGGTGAGTGGGTTTTCGTGTCGGGGATGACTGGTATCGCCCCCGGCACGCAGGACATCATCGCCGGTGGGATCGCGGTACAAACGCGTCAGACCATGGAGAACATCCGCACCGCGCTGCAGTCCGGTGGGGCGACCATGGCCGACGTGGCCGAGTGCACCGTGTTCCTCAAAGACATCGCCGACTATGCAGCGATGAATGCGGAGTACATCAAGTTCTTCCCGGCCAATCCGCCGGCGCGCGCCACGCTCGCGGTGAGTGCGTTGCCGCGTCCTGCGGCGCTGGTGGAGGTGAAATGTTCGGCACGACGCCGGCGGCCGTAGCGTCAGCGGTCGAACCACCCCTCTGCCCGTAGCTGCGCCCAGATCTGCTGTACTGCGTCAGCGCCGCGCGCGGCAATGCGGGTGGCATCGTCCACGACCAGGTGTCCGTGATACAGCTGCACGTGCCCCTGCGTGATCACGTGACGCACATTGAGGCCGCTGGCGTAGAGGAGGTTGTTGAGGGGCTCCGGCCCAACCGCGCCGCCGCCCACCAGCAGGCCGCTCACGTCGATCGTGCAGAGATCGGCCTTCGCGCCCACGTCGATGCGCCCGAGATCGGGGCGCCGCAGGCCGTCGGCGGCGAGATGCGTGGCGCCGTACACGGCTTCGCGCATGCTTGGCATGGGGAGTGGCGCTCCGGTACGACCAGGCTGTGCATTGAGCAGCCGGGCCCGTGCCCGTCCGCAGATCACGGCGAGCTTGAGGTTCTCGAGATAGTCGTTGGAGTGCGTGTCGATTCCCACGTTCACACGCACCCCCTCAGCCAGCGCTTCGGGGTACGGCTGCGCTCCACTCGAGTTGCCTGCACCACCGCCGCTCGGGCAGTGTGCATATACGCCACCGTGCTTCTTCAAGATCGCCCAGTCGGTGGCGGTGGCGCCGGTCATGTGTGCCCCGAAGAACGGCCCGTCGAACACACCGAACTGCTCGAGCCACTGAGCCGGTGACTGCTGATACAAGCGCTGCGTCGCGCGCACTTCACCCGCACCCTGCGCGAGATGCGTGTGCATGCCGTTCCCCAGCTGGCGTGCCGCGGCGACCATTGCCCGCATGGTGTCGGGCGTATGCGTGTCGGCAGCGTGCGGTGTCATCATGGGGCGGATGAGCCCATCCTCGGCACCATTCACCGAGAGCGCAAAGACCCGATTGGCCTCGATCTCGGCCAGGGTGTCGGGCACACTCTGCGTGAGCGCTGCATCGTTGCTGCGCCGCCAGATGGGGAAGAGCCGTGCCGTGCCGGGCACCATGCCGCCCGGATAGCCGCGCACGTGCCAATTGCGCGCCACCCGCACGTAGCTTTGCGCCTGCTTGAGGCTGAGGCTCATCTCCACGTGCGTGGTGCACCCCGAGCGCAGCAGCTCGGCGATGTTGTACGCGGTGATGTGATCGAGCAGGTCGTCAGGGAGCGCATCGAGCAGTTCGATGGGGCGCTGGTAGGAGCGCCCCTCCTCGATGATCCCACGCGTGGGCGTGCCTGATGCTGCGTGCGTGTGCCCCGAGATGAAGCCTGGCAGCAGCAGCTGCCCCCGCGCGTCAATGCGCGCCGCGTTGCCGGCAATGCGCCCCTCGCGCACCTCCACGATGTCGTTGCCGCGCACGCGCACCGAGGCATCACGCAGCAGCTGCGGGGCGCCGTTGTGCCACACCAGAGCGGCGGAGGCTTCGACGATGTAGTCGCGGGCTTTCGGTGGCCGCGCGGCAGGAGGTTGCTGCGCGGTGAGTTCGCGCGGCAAGCCGAGGAGCGGCGAACCGAGCAGAGGAATGGCGCTGACAGCGCCGCGGGTCAGCAGGTCGCGGCGGGAGAGTGAATCGGGGCGAGAGCGGGGCATGCGGAATTTTGTGGGGCCAATGGGTTCCACGGTAAGCCGGGTCGCATCAACGTCAGCCCCTTCACTGGGCTCACCATGTTTTTGCAGGGATTCGTGCGGAATCGTCTTGTCGAGACTCGAGTCTGCTACCGGCTGCTCGAGCTGGAGGTTTTCCTTGCGCAGGTGACGTAGCTCGTTCACCTCTGGGATCCGAGCTCGCCACGCATCCTTTCCACCGATTGAACGTCTGCTTCGTCACATGGCGCTTCCGGCAGCTCTTCGTGGGCGGCCTCCCGCTCTCCGCCCACCGCAATGCCTGAGAGATCTACTCCGGTTGCTTGCACGCATCCGCTGTCTTCCGTCCGGTATGGGGCCCCTCGCCAGCGTATATCGTACCGTCATCTCCTGAGC
>CAZNZG010000234.1:4574-5511 GCA_964577455.1 uncultured Gemmatimonas sp.
CCTTTTTGCGAAGCTCTCGTCCTCTCTCACACCGAGGGCGCTCTTGGGCAGGCGCTTCACATGGCATCACGGAACATCGAGCGACTGCCAATCTCCGTGCGACCCGTGCATTTTCTTGAGGCCATCGCACCGGAACTCGCGCCCGACATCGTGGCGAAACGCGCGCTGCAGGGTGCGTAAGCTCCTATGAGCCAAACCCATCGCGCGTTCGCCGGCTCCGCTGTCTCCGGCGCACCACTGTGCACCCGAGTGGGCACTCGCATCTTTACCGGCTCGACGGTGTCCGGCGCGCCACGCTTCACGATCGGTGGCGACCGCCTCTATCGGGGGAGCGCGCTCAGCGGCGCACCGGTGGTCACGGTAGTGCGTGGCCGTGTGTTCGAGGGGGCGGCGGTGTCGGGGGCCCCACTGGGCACGCTGAGCGGGCGGCTGGTGTTTCGCGGCGCAGCAGTATCCGGCGCGCCATTGGCCACCTGCCCTACCGGCGACGTGGCCACGCTGGTGGCCGCGTTGGTGATGGTATTGGAGGGGCGGTAAGCGATCAATGCCGAGTCAGTTGCGCTCGACCGTCAACACCGGGTGCAACTCGAAGCCGTTTCGCGCGCGCCCACGCTGGTTGTGGATGTAGTCCCAGAACCCCACGCCGGTGAAGGTGGCCCGGCCACGCTTCGGTACTCTCCTCAGCGCATCGCGCGCCGCCTGAAAGCGTGACGCGAGCACAGCGTTTGTGGTACAGGCGGGATCAGGGATCTCCGCGATCATGGTGCTGTTGTCTACCGGATCACGCAGCACAATGTGCCAATCACGATCGCCTTCTGTCGTGATGATCTGCCACACGATGGCCGTCACCCGGTACACACGATGCTCGTGCGGTGCGATACGGCGATCGTTCGGATAGACGATCTCGGGGATTTCGAGCGCGCCGAGGCTCCCCACG
>CAZNZG010000235.1:0-2712 GCA_964577455.1 uncultured Gemmatimonas sp.
GAGGCGATGTCGCCCGTGCTCTCGAAGCCGTCGGCGTAACCGAGTCGCAGGTAGCGCTTCACCTTCGCAAGCTCCTCGGCGGGCATGGGCTTCCGGATGCTGCGCAGCTCCTTCATGAACTCGATGAGTGCCGAATCCGTCTTGGCGCTCACCACCTCGGCACGTGCCGTGAACGGACCGGCGGCGCGGCGCATGCTGAACCCCGACCCGGCGCCATACGTGTACCCCTTCACTTCGCGCAGCGTGTTGTTGAGACGGGAGGTGAAGGAGCCGCCGAGCGCGGTGTTCATGACCATGAGCGGATAGTAGTCCGCCGTGCTGCGGGCGACGCCGATGCTGCCGATACGGAAACTGGACTGCGCGGCCTTCGGCTTGTCCACGATGTGAATGGCGGTGCCGGCGCGCCGGGCGGCCAGCGTGGGATACGCGGGGGGCGCAATGGGGCCTCGCTCCCATCGACCGAAGGCGCGCGAGGCGAGCGCCTCGGCCTCGGCCACCGTGAGATCGCCGACGAGTACCAGCGTGGCGTTGTTGGGACGGTACCATGTCCGCCAGAACGTCTTCACGTCGTCGAGCGTGATCGCGTCCACGCTTTCCCTGGCACCGTTTGCGCTGCGACCGTACGGGTGCGATTCACCGTACAGCAGTGCCGCGAAGGCCCGGTCCGCCATGGCGGGGCCGCGGTCCTGCTCCTGCAGCAGCCCCGTGAGGCGCTCGCCCTTGAGGCGCGTGAACTCCTTTTCGGGGAAGGTGGGGCGCAGTACCACGTCGGCCATGAGCGCCATGCCGCTGTCGAGCGTACTGCGTGTGGTATGCAGAAACGCGGTGCTCTGCTCGAGCGACGCGCTGGTGCCCAGTCGTACGGCGAGGTAACCGATCTCCTCGGCGAGGGCGAGTGCATCGCGCGAACCGGCGCCTTCGTCCAGCATGTTGGCCACGAGAGTGGCCAGCCCCCCCTTGCCCGCCGGGTCGGCCTCGCTGCCGGTGCGCACCACCAGCACGGCGTCCACCACGGGCAGTTCGTGCTGCTCCACGATCTGCAGTGTGAGCCCGTTGGGCAGCGTGCGCTGCACCACGCGGGGCAGCGTGAGCGGCGTGGGAGCGGCGAGCGTGGGAGGCGTGGCGCTCGCTGCCTGCGGGGGCTGCTGCGCGCCGATGGTCGAGGCACTGAGGCCAGCTGCCGCACACAGGGTGCGCCAGCGGTAGGTGATGGCGTGGCGCATCAGCGGATGCCTCCGAGCGTCGCGGCGGTGAGAGCGAGGTCCTTCTTGCCGGTGGGTACGATGCTCAGGACCACGCGCGGCGTGCCGGTCAGATAGCGGCGCGCCGCCTGTTGCACGAGGGCCGGCGTGAGCTGTTCATAACGCGCAAGATCCTGCGCCATGTAGTCCGGATTGCCGGTGAAGTAGTTGTAGTAGCTCAGTTGGAACGCCTTGCCCGACACACTCGACAGCCGGTCGGTCATCGAGGCCCGCATGCCGTTCTTGACGCGCGTGAGTTCGCGCTCGGTCACACCGTTCGCCGCAATGTCCGACAGGATGCGCGTGATCTCCGCATCGAGATCGCGCAGCGCCACGCCGGGGCGCGCCGTGCTCACGAGTTGGATCATGCCGTCGAGCTTCTGTGACTGGTTGCTCATGCGCACGTCCTGGGCGAGCTGCTTTTCATACACGAGCGAACGGTAGAGCCTCGAGCTCTTGCCTCCGGCCACGATTTCCGTGAGCGCGTCGAGCGCGGCGTCGTCCGGGGAAAACGCCTTCACGCCGGGCCACGTGTAGTACACGCGCGGGAGTTGCACACGATCCTCCGCGGTGAGCAGCGTGTCACGCGTGAGGGTGATGGCGGGAGCGGAGGGACGGGTGATCTCGCTGGTGCCACGCGGAATCTGGCCGAAGTACTTCCGGATCCAGGCCTTCGCCGAATCCGGTTCGAAGTCGCCGGCGATCGTGATGGTCGCGTTGTTCGGCGCGTAGTAGCGGCGGAAGAAGTCCTTCACGTCGTCCACTGCGGCGGCGCTGAGATCATCCATGCTGCCGATCACATCCCACGAATACGGATGTCCCTTGGGAAAGAGCGTGGGGAGGATGAGCTCGTCGGCGATCCCGTATGGCGCGTTGTCGACGCCCTGTCGGCGCTCGTTCTTCACCACATCGCGCTGCAGGTCCAGCTTGGCCTTGTCCATGGTGGGCAACAGCCAGCCCATGCGGTCGGCGTCCAGCCAGAGCATGAGGGGCAGGGCGTTGGACGGCCCGGTTTCGTAGTAGTTGGTGCGATCGAAGTTGGTGGAGCCGTTGTTGCTGGCGCCCGCCGCTTCCAGCCATTCGTCGAACTTGCCGACCGGTACGTTCTGCGAGCCCATGAACATCACGTGCTCGAACAGATGCGCGAAACCAGTGCGCCCCGGCTTCTCATCGCCGGAGCCCACCTTGTAGAAGTTCTCCACGGTCACGATCGGCACCGAGCGGTCCACGTGGAGAATCACCTCCAGCCCGTTCGGGAGCGTGTACTTCTCATGCGGGATGGTCGGCGCTTTCTGCGCCGTGAGCGGAACGGCACCGGCCAGCAGGGCCAGCGCCGCGCGACGGAACTTGAGACTCATGGTTCGCGGGATGGAAGCACAATGAGGCACCACGGGTAGCGGAGGAAATGTACACGGGGCAGTTTGGCGCATGGCACACGCATCGGGACGGCACGCGGGACAGCACGCGGGAC
>CAZNZG010000235.1:2812-5504 GCA_964577455.1 uncultured Gemmatimonas sp.
GCACGCGGGACAGCACGCGGGACCGGTTGGCTACGCCGCCAGGCTGGGCACCTTCTCCGGCACCATGCTGGTGGTGGGCGGCATCATCGGCGCCGGCATCTTCCTGTCGCCGGCCGTGGTGGCGCAGCGTGTGGGGACATCGGCACTCACTCTGGCGGCGTGGGGGCTTGGCGCCGTCGTGGCGATCATCGGCGGCTTCGTGTACGCCGAACTCGGAGCCCGGCGGCCGCACGCGGGCGGCACGTATGTGTATCTCCGTGACGCATTCGGGACCTTTCCCGCGTTCCTCTATGGGTGGGCCCTCTTCCTCATCATGGCCACCGGTGCCATCGCAGCCGTGGCGATGACCGGCGCCAATTATCTGGCGGAACTGCTGCAGCTGGGAGCCGGGGCAGGGCGCATGCTGGCGATCGCGCTGATCGTCGTGCTCACGGCGTTGAACGTGCTGGGCGTGCAGGTCGGGGCGACCACGGGCAACATCCTCACGGTCCTCAAGCTGGCGGCGATCGTGACGCTGGTGATCGCGGCGCTGGTCCTTGCGCCGCAGCATCCTGCGCCGCCCCCGGTACTGGAGCAACCGCTCTCGCCACCGGCCAGCCTGACGGACACCGTGATGGCCATGGGGGCGGCGCTGGTTCCGGTGCTCTTTTCCTTTGGCGGGTGGCAGCAGACCAATGCGGTGGCCGAAGAACTGGTGGATCCGCAGCGAACGCTGCCGCGGGCGTTGATCCTCGGCGTGCTGATCGTGGCCGCCACCTACCTGCTGGTGAACGTCGCCTACCTTCGCGCTCTGGGGCTCGAGGGGTTGGCGGCCAGCCGAGCCCCGGCAGCGGAGACGATGTACGTGTATCTCGGTGCCAACGGTCGTACGCTCATCACCGCGGGGATCGTGACCAGCACGGTGGGCTTTCTGAGCATGGTCATTCTCATGTCCGCGCGGGTGTACCAGGCCATGGCGGCCGACGGCCTCTTCTTTCGGGGAATGGCGGCGCTGCATCCGCGCACACGGACACCGGTGGCGGCGCTGCTGGCGCAGGGGGGCGTGGCGCTCCTGCTGTTGCTGACGGGAACGTACGGTCAACTGCTCGATTATGTGGTCTTTGCCGACTGGATCTTCTTCGGCTCCACGGCGGCATCGCTGTTCGTCTTGCGCCGGCGTGATGAGGCGATGGGAGTCCAGGCACCGCTGCAGTCGCCGATCCACCCCGTGGGCACGGTGCTGTTCGTGGCGGCGGCGGTGTACGTGGTGATCGGTTCGATCATGTCCAACCCCGGCAATGCGGCGCGTGGTGCGGGGCTGCTGCTGCTCGGCGTGCCGGTCTATCTGTACTGGAACGCACGTCGGCGTTCGGAACACACGGAACAGAGGAGCCACAGAGAATGACGGTGCATACGGACACGGTGGAGCACGAACTGCCGCGGGTGGCGGCCCTGACGGTGTATCCTCTCAAGTCGGCGGCGGGCATCGCCGTCGAGCAGCTCACGCTCGACGAGCGCGGGGCCATGGGGGATCGGCGGTGGCTGCTCGTGGACGGCGAGGGCATGGCGATCACGGCGCGCACCTGCCACGCCCTGCTGCATGTGGTGCCGCGCTTCGCGACCGGGGACCGCAACGGGGCGCTGCTGCTCGACGCCCCGCGGCATCCCACGTTCACGGCCGTGGTGCCGGGGGCCGATGCCGCACAGCGCACGGTGCACGTGTGGGATGACGCCGTGGCTGCCCTCGATGCCGGTGACGAGGCTGCCGACTGGTGCAGTGATGCGGTCGGTCGCGCGTGCCGGCTGGTCTACCTCGACGACGAGTCGCAGCGCCCGCTGCGCCCCAAGTACGCGGGCCCGCTTCCGCACGATGCGCGGCGGGTGGCGTTTACCGATGGCGCGCCGTTGCTGCTGCTCGGCTACCCGAGTATCGACGCCCTCAATGCGCGCCTGGTGGAGCAGGGACATGGCGAGATGATGGATCGTCGCCGCTTCCGCGCCAACGTGTGGCTGGACCGTCTCGCACCGTACGAGGAGGACCAGTGGTCGGCCGTCACGATCGGGAGCGTGCCCGTGGGGGTGGGCTCGTTGTGTACGCGGTGCGTGCTCACCACGGTCGATCCGGATTCGCTGACGCAGGGTGTCGAGCCGCTCCGGACCTTCGGTGCGTATCGGCGCACGGCCGACGGCGTGGTCTTCGGCGTCAACGCCACGCATGCGCGCACGGGGGTGATCCGTGTGGGCGATACGGTGCAGGTGCACGCCACGAAAGCCTGACCGCGCACCGTCGCGCGCGGTCGGTTTCGCTCACGAAAGAAACGCGACGACCTGCTCCACCACGATCGGGTCGCGCAGGATGCGGCGATGTCCCACGCCGTCGACCGGCAACAGGCGGGCGCCGGGCCAGGCATCGGCAATGCGTTGACCATCGGCGAACGGGACCTCGCGATCGTCCTGAGCGTGGACCACGAGAGCCGTGGTCCGGAGTTCACGCAACAGTTGCAGCACGTCCACGTCGCGATGGCCGCGTGAGAGCACCTGAGTGCGTATACGCTCCACGAAATGCGACGTGGCGTTCGGAGGCAGATGCATCGCGGTGGCGAAGCGGTGCAGCACATCATGCAGCGAGGCCGGGCTGGCAATGACCACCGCCCGGGCGGCTTCGAGGCCGGCCGCGAGCGCGATCGCGGCGCTGCCGCCTCCCATGGAGTGC
>CAZNZG010000236.1:0-4061 GCA_964577455.1 uncultured Gemmatimonas sp.
CGATGTAGCTCCGGCTCGCAATGCACCGGCAGTCATGGCTCTCCGCGTGTAATGGTGCGGGAATGGGGCCGTGTCACCGAGAGCGCCGTGCACAAGGTGGTAGTCGCGTGAAGGTCATCGGCCCGCAGGGCTTGCAGAAGCCAAGGGTCCTTTTGGCAGACGACGAAGAGTCGCTGCGCATCGTGTTGCGCCGTGTCCTCGGTCAGCTTGGCTTCGACGTGGTTGCCGTGGCCAACGGAGCCCAGGCGGTCTCCGCCTTCCTTGAGGCCCCCACGGCGTGGAGGCTCGTGTTGCTCGATGTCATGATGCCCGTCATGGGAGGCGTACGCGCGTACGAATCGATTCGCGCGCACTCGCCAAGTCTCCCCGTGCTGCTGTGCAGCGGCTACAACACCGAAGCGATCGGCCCCGCCCTCGAGCGTGACTCGCATCTGCGGTTCCTCGACAAGCCATTCGATGTGCACACGCTCACCGTGACGCTGGCGAGCCTTGGCGCACTTCCCGCGCTCGGGATCGCGCCGGTGCTGGCGATGCCTGCCGAAGAGCGCCTGCTCACCGTGTGACCGCAGTCCGGCTGCTGACGCCGTGGCCGCATAGCGTCAGAAGCTGAAGCGCACCCCGCCGTTCACGGTGAACCCCACCAGTTCGGTCCATGCGTCGGTCGACCAGCGGCCGCCACGTCCACGCGACGGTAGCAACAGCGGATCGACGCGCGTTTGCCGCACATTGGTGAGATTCTCGAGATTCACGAAGAGTCGCGCCACTCCGGCACGTGTGCGCACCGCACGTTCGCCCAGCACCCCGACCAGCACATACGGTCGGCTCTGCGATCGGTACGGATTCACGTCGCGCTCGAGCGACTGGCGCCCGGTGTAGTACACCTCGAGTCCGAGTCGGCTCTTCCCCTCCTGCTCCACGCTTGCCACGAGCGTGGCGGCATGCCTCGGCGTAAGTGGCACCTCACGACGGGAACAGCGCACGCCGCTGATGCCGTCCGGGTCACATTCCGTCGCGCGGAGATACGCGTACGTGGCGGTAATCCGAAGAGCGGGCGCCTCATCTCCTTCATCCCCTGCTCCGAGCGGACGCACGAGCCGAGCGAGCAGTTCGGTGCCCCACGTGCGCGTGGGGGCGGGGGCGTTGGCCAGCGCCAGACGACTGGCACCGTCTGCCGTCGTGCCGGAGGCGGGGCGTGCCTGCAGCGGATTGCTCAGGCGCGAGGCGAACACGGTAGCGTTCAGCTCCATGCGCCCCAGTGACACGTCGAGCGGCCCGCCCACATCGATCGAACCATTGCGTGCCCGCTCCGCTGCATACGCCGACATGCCACCGGCGACGGGCACCACGGGAGTGAGGCCCACCGCCTCGACCTCCTCGGTCAACGGTGTCGGCGCGAAGATCCCCGTGCCGCCGGAGACGCGCGCGGTCCAGCGGGCGAGCATTCCCTCGCTGATGGGGCGCAGCAGCGCGGACAGTCGCGGGCTCACGAACGTGCCATACACGCTGTGAGCATCGAGCCGTGCGCTCGACGACAGCGACAGCCACGCCGTGGGATCGACATCCACCTGCGCGAACGCGGCCGGCGAATTGAAGGTGTAGTTCCATGGGCGCACTCCGGCGTTGCGATAGGCATCCTGCTGAAATGCGGCGCCCGCCACATACGTGGCGCGCCCACGTGGTACCGCGATGGAGGCCTCTCCAAACCAGGTGCGATGCCGATCGTTTTCGTGAACGGCACCAAAGCGATGGCCATGCTGCTGCTCGACAGCCGAGCCGCGCATGGTCACGATGGCCCCGCGCAGCATGCGCAGCGATGCCGGTGTGGTGGAATCGGTGAAGGCCCAGCGCGCGAGCGCACCCATGTCACCGCGCCGCAGCCGCAGATCCTCCGCAAAGGTGCTCCCACCGGGTAGGACGCCGGCGCGCATGGTGCCGCCGGCACGATCCTCCGTAGTGAAGCCGCCGGTGAGAAAAGCCGTGCGCCCGCGCCCGTCGTCGTAGAAGAGCCGGGGACGCACCGCCGCGCGCTCGTACCCGGGCATGTCGGTCCAGCCGTCGGCATCGAGGTCATTGCGCTGCTGGCGGTGGAGGCCGGTCATGAGGGTGTAGCCCCACCGTTCGCCGAGTGGCGCGGTGAAGAATCCCAGCGCGTCGCTGCCGCCGCGCGACGTCTGATTGAGCAGGACGGTATGCTCGCGTTCCCGACCGGGGCGGCGGCTCACCAGATTGATCACGCCTCCCGCCCCGCCTGCATACAACCCCGTGGCGCCCTTCAGGACTTCCACGCGCGCCAGGTCGATCGGTGTTTGCAGCAGCGAAAAGCCACCGCCATCCCCAGCCATCGGGAGGCCATCGGTGAGGAGGAGCGCATAGCGCCCACGAAGCCCCTGCACGCGCACATTCGCATTGCCGACTGAGGGGCTGGTGGTCTGCACCCGGAGCCCGCCGGTTTCCGCCAGGAGCATCTGGATGGAGGCGGGGCGCATGGCGAGTTTCTCGCTCACCTCTTCCTCGTCCACCACCTCCACACGCAGCGGTGTGTCGTCCACGCGGCGCTCGGCGCGCGTGGCGCTCACCACGACGGCTTCGACCTCATCCGCCAGTGACTCGAGCGTGATGTTCACGGTCGTGTCCTGTCCGGCCGTGAGCGTCAGCGCGATCGTGTCGGCGCGGAAGCCCAGACGCGAAACGACCACGCGCCGATCGCCAGCGGGCAGTCGCAGCAGCGCGCGACCATCGGAATCGGTAGACGCGCCCATGGCGCGACCGTTTGCATCGGTCGCATCGAGCGAGCGCGCGGCGGCAGCAGACACCGGCTCGCCGTCGTGCCGGACGATGAGGCGTAGCGTGGCCAGCGAATCGCCACGCTGGCCGTCAGCGGTCACACGCTGCGCAATGAGTGGTCGCGCGGCGAACGGGAACACCGAGGCGACCGTGACGGCGAGCAGCGCGCAGGGCAGACGGCGCGCACGGCGTGTACGACGGCGGCTCACGCGCCGCCCGCCACGGGGCCGGCGTCGAACACGGCATCCACCGGAACCTGAAGACCGGTCGCGAGCTGGTTGGTCTTCGCGGCAAGCGCCACGATCGCCAGCAGCTCGGCGTGCTGGGCGTCGGTCATGCCCTTGGCTCGAGCCGCCGCGGTGTGCGAGTGCACGCAGTAGCTGCAGGCATTGGTGATCGACACCGCGATGTAGACCAGCTCTTTCGTGAGCGGATCGAGGTGCGACGGCGTGGCCATGAGTCGCTTCACGTCGGCCCACGTACTCTCCAGCAGCGCCGGATCGAAGGCCAGCATGCGCCAGAGGTTGTTGATGTAGTCCGTGTTGCGGGTGGCGCGGATGTCACCGAAGACGGCATGCACCCGGGGGTCCTGCTCCGGGTCGGACGGCGTGGGGCGCGTGGTCATGAGGCGGGTCGGTGGGGTGAAGACCCCGAATTTACCCGGCCGTCGATGGCCGAGCAGCGCACCACGCGCAATCGGCAGGGAGCGCTACCCCCTCGCCCCGAAGCACAAACGCCGCCATCACGTGTAAGTGACGGCGGCGCCTGCAATTGCCTGTCGGCGATTGCCCCTCCTGGGGTCGAATCAGGAACCTTCTGATCCAGAGTCGCTCCGAAGAGGCGGTTCGGCCGGTTCATTTGTGAAGTACGCCAACCTTCTGCCTTACGAATCCAAACCGGGACGGCAAGAGCCCTGCGTTTTCAGCCGAAGTGGTCAACTCAGCGGCCAATCGAGCTAACGGTTCCTTGTTCTGACGCCCACGGGGATCAACGGACAAAATCGAACGGCCGGTTCAGCGGGACGAGGGTGTGACACGTGTTTAGCGGAAGGGTGCGCACACGCTCTACCTCTTCACGCGCAGATCCCGGAAGTGCGCGACGGTCCCCGGACCGATCCAGAGCGCGAGGGTGCCCCGGCCCTCTGGGCCGGACTTGACGTCGTCAACAATCAGCGTCGGTTGTGACTGTCCGTGCACGAAGAGACGCGCCTTTGTGCCACGCACCTCGATGCGCATGCGCGTCCAGACGCCCGGTACCAGATCGACGTACGACTCGTA
>CAZNZG010000236.1:4071-5493 GCA_964577455.1 uncultured Gemmatimonas sp.
CGCGATGTACTGCACCGAGTGGTTGCGCCGCACCTGGTCATCGGCGCGCCCGTTCGTCGGGCGCAGGTAGAAAGCGTCGTACGTCTTCCGGTCAGCCTGCACACGGAACGCGACGCCGACGAAACCGCGCGCCCCGCCCGTCGCACCCGGGGCCGGCGCGCCGGCGACCTCCAGTTCGATCACGCCGTCGTCGAAATCCGTCCCCTCGACGACGGCGAAGGTCTCGATCTGCTGCTGTTCAATGGGCCGCCCCTCGATGGCGCGTCGCACACTGTCGGCAACAACGAGGCGCACACCGCGCTTTCCCTCATAGGTCACCGCTACCACCGTCACGTTGTGCGACCGGAGGCCATCGGTCGAGGTGAGCGGGTAGCGCTGCTCCGTCGCCCCTCCGCCCTGCGCCCTCGCGGCGACCGGCGACAGGACCAGTGTAGTCGCTGCGCTTATGGTCGCCAGCGCAAGCGGGAGTCTCGCAGCGGCAGGGATACGCAGCTTAGTTCGCATGATGCCGCAGTGAGGATTGGAGTGCCGTGTGTGGATGCGCTCAACCACGTACGACGGCACTGGTGAGCGCCTTAGTCTCGTCGTCCGCAATTCCGTTCAAGTAAGCCTCGCCGAACGCGTTTTCCCAAGACGCGCGAAGACCCGCGACGCTTCCGAATAAAGAGCGACCTGCGCGTTCACAGCAACTGCTCAACAGCGGTCACACTACCATGTAGATTCACCGAACCAGGCATCCCCCCACCCAGCTTCTAAACACAAACGCCGCCATCACGTGTAAGTGACGGCGGCGCTTGCGATTGCCCCTCCTGGGGTCGAACCAGGAACCTTCTGATCCAGAGTCGATCCGACGTGCATTTTGGGGGACGAAGATTTGCGTTTTTTTCCAAGTGGCCTGGGTTTTCGGCCAAGTCGAAGGGCGACCGTCGCAACTCTTGCGGGTACAATCGTCACCGTGATGGCGGTCAACGCCAGCGCCTCCGAGTTGCCTGACTGCACCCTTTGGGCAGGAAGGCTCTGAGGTCTGCGGTAGCCCCACCTCGTTGACCCTCTGAAACCGTCCCGTAGCTCTAACGCTGCCGGTATATTCTGGGCATGTCGCCAACCGTCCTGCGCGAAGGCCCCTTCCGCCTGTTCTTCTTCTCGCGTGAGGAACCCCGAATGCACGTACATGTGTCCCATCCGGATGGGGAAGAAAAATTCTGGCTAACGCCGGACGTGGCACTTGCTGACGCGGTCGGGCTCACCGCTCGGCAGCTCGCTGAGGCACAGGACATTGTCGAACGTCACACGAGGGAGATCCGCGATGCCTGGCTTCGCCACTTCGGCCCCTGAGGTCACAAACGTCTCCCGGCACGGATTCTGGCTGTTGCTGGGCGAAGAGGAACTGCTCGTACGGTTCGACGATTTCCCGTGGTTCCG
>CAZNZG010000237.1:0-5437 GCA_964577455.1 uncultured Gemmatimonas sp.
TTCCCCCATGGCGTCAGTGCTCTCCGCGCAGGCTCCTCCGCCCGGCACGGTCGTGACGGGCATTCCGGCCGGCGGCGAGCGCGTGGAACAGCGTACCATGGGGAGCCGCCCCGGAGTGCGCATCGTACGGCGCTTCGATGGCCTCGGCGCCGGCTTCGTGGGGCCGCACGGTGCGACCATGCTGCGCAATCCGTCGGACAACTCCCTGGCGGTAGGGCGCCGGCACGTCGTGCAGACGGTCAACACGCAGTGGGCGATCTTCCGCAAGGATGGTACGCCCCTGTACGGGCCCCTCCCCACCAACGCCGTCTTTGCAGGGTTCGGCGGCGCGTGCGAGCAGATCGTGAGCGGCGATGCCGTGATTCGCTACGATCAGCTGGCTCATCGATGGCTGCTCGTGCTGCCGATCTTCCGGCGTGTCCCGCAGGGCATGGTGTCGAGTGGACCGCGTACCGCAGCGCTGCGGGTGCCGCCCCCCGTGACGGATTCCACACCGCGCCCACTTCCTCCTCGCCCGCCCGCCGACTCGGCGCGTGGCGACTACGCCATGTGCTACGCCGTAAGTGCCACCGACGACCCAATGGGCGCATGGCACCGCTACGAGTTCACTCGGCCGCTCTTCCCCGACTATCCGCGTCCGGCCGTGTGGCCCGACGGCTATTACGTGCCCACCAGCACGGGCGACGAGGTGATCGAGAAGCACCTGTGCGTGGCCGAGCGTGCCCGCATGCTGCGCGGGGAAGCCGCGCGCGAACTGTGTCGTATCGTGCCGAATGTGAACTTTCTCAACACGTCGGATCTCGACGGACAGCGGCAGCCGCCGGTCGGCGCCCCCAATCTCGTGCTTGCGGCCGGTGGCGCGCAGCTGCGCGGGGTGGTGGAGAGCGACGAACTGCAGCTGTGGCGCTTCTCTGTGAACTGGCAGGACACGTCGCGCACCACGTTGGTTGGCCCTCAACGGATCGAGGTGGCACCGTACCGCTATCTGTGCGGAGGCCAGCTCACCAACTGCGTGCCGCAGCCCGGGACCGAACGCGGGCTCGATTCGCAGGGTGACAAACTGATGCCGCGCCTGATCTACCGGCGCTTTGCCGACCATGCGTCGCTGGTGGCCACGCACAGCATCAACACCGGCAATGGTACCGGTGGGGTGCGCTGGTACGAGCTCCGTGTGTCGCGCTCCGGAAACGTGGCACTCCGGCAGCAGGGGACCCTTACGCCGGACAGCCTCTATCGCTGGCTGCCGAGTGCCGCGATGGATCGGTTGGGCAACATCGGGATCGGGTACACGGCGGGGGATCGTCACACCTATGCCGGCCAGCGATTTGCCGGCCGCTCACCGTCGCACCCGCCCGGTACCCTCGGCTTCCGCGAGGTACGGTTGGCCGAGGGGGCGGCCGCGCAGACCTCCACATTGCGATGGGAAGACTACACGCAGACGGCGGTCGATCCGGTGGACGATTGCACCATCTGGTATGTTGGAGATTATCTGCGCGCGGGGGCGACGACCTACAGCACGAAGATCGGCGCTTTCCGTATGCCTGGCTGCCGCTGACCGCTTCTCCGTCTTCGCACCCTATCCCCCACGAGCCTCATGCGATACGTCACGCCGTATCTCCTGCTGCTGGCGCTCATCATGGCCGGTGCTCCCGCCAACGCTCAGGCCCGCAAGGTCTACATCTCGGTCGACATGGAGGGGATCAGCGGCATCAACGGTGACAATCAGACATCGGCCGCCGGCGCCGAGTACGGACGTGCCAGAAAACTCATGGCGGAGGATGCGAATGCCGCCATTCGCGGCGCGTTCGACGGGGGCGCCACCGAGGTGGTCGTAAATGATTCGCACGGTAGTCAGCGCAACATCTTGCCGGAAGACCTCGATCCGCGTGTGCGCCTCATCAGCCACAGCTTCAAGCGCCACGGCATGATGGAGGGGCTCGACTCCACCTACGACGCGATCATCTTCGTGGGCTATCACGCGAAGGCGGGATCGCCGCGTGGGGTGTTTGCCCATACTGGGTCGAGTGTGCTGCGTGACTTGCAGGTGAACGGGCTGTCCGTGGGAGAAGGGGGAATGAACGCGCTGCTCGCCCGTTGGTACGGCGTACCCGTCGTCATGGTCACCGGCGATGACGTAGCCATCGACGAGCAGAAGACGACGGTGCCCACCGTACGCGGTGTGGTGGTGAAGCGCGCCATCAACTCGCGCGCGGTGGAACTGCGACCGCTGGCCGACACGCGCCGGGAGATTCAGGAGGTCGCAAAGGCCGCCGTAGCCACGGCGCGCCGTACACCGGCCGAGCGTCTCGCCCGCTACACCGTGCGCATGGAAATGCGTGACCCGACCATTCCCGAGGTCGCGGCGGCCTTTCAGGAAATCCGGCTGGTAAACCCCACGACGGTGGAGTTCACTCGCAGCAGCATGCCCGATGCGTATCGATTGATTCGCGTGCTGTACCGGTTCATCAATACTGACTGACACTTACCCTGGAGCGTACATGAAGCATCTAGTGAGAACTGCACTGGCATCGTCGGCCCTCCTGCTCGGCGCGGTCACCGCGTCGGCACAGTCGACCAAGGGGGTCTTTCTCGGCATTCAGTACTCCGGCTCGAGTGTCAATGTGAAGTCGGCTGCCGAAGACCTCGAGTTCGGCGGTGGTTTCGGGGTACACGCCGGGCTGGGGTTGAGCGACACGTGGTCGGTGCTCGCGAACTTCGATCGGAGTGTGCTCACCGGAGGCTCGAACAACACCAACGTGACGCTCACGCAGTACGACGCTCTGCTTCGCATGAACGTTCTTCCGGGGGCCAGTTCGCCGTTGCGTGTGTTCCTTACGGCTGGGGCGACGGCGCGCACGGCGAACTCGGGGCGCGACTTCGAGGAAATCTCGCCGACGGCCGGCGCCGGGGCGCATCTCTTCCTCACGCCGAAGATCGCCCTCAACGGTACGGCGCTCTGGACGTTCGGCAAGCTCACCCGGGCGAGTCAGCTCACGTCGGGGCAGGACGGACAATTCGAATCGACCGGAACGCGAGTGCAGGCCGGTGTGTCGCTCTATCTGTTCGGGCGCTGATCGCCACGCGCACAGCGAGTACATGACAGCAAAGCGGGGGAGCCGACATCGTCGGCTCCCCCGCTTTGCACATCATATCGCCTGCGTTTCGTCAGCCGCCCACGCGGATGTTCACCACGCGCTGACCGAGGCGCGGATCGAGTGACTGCACCAGGAGGCTCACGTAATCGCCGTCCTTGAGGCCGGCGATGGCCGCCTGCAGATCCGACACACTGCGCACGTCGCGGCGCGGCGTGGGATACAGAATGGCCAGCACCACATCGCTGCCCGCGGCGATCTTGTCACGGGCGGGCCCCTCTTCGGAGACATCGGACACGCGCACACCGCGCCCGTTGGTGCGCAGGCGCGTGGCGATGTCGGCGGGCAGCGGCTCAACGGAGATGCCCAGTTTGCCCGCCGACGGATTGGCCGCCGCCTCGGGCGACTCCGTGTTGACCGCAAGGCGTGCCGTGGCTTCGGCCTCAACGAGCCGGACCTCGAACCGCTTCTTCGTGCCGAAGCGCATCACTTCGACCGGGATGCGATCGCCCACGCGGCGCGAGCGTACGATACGCTGCAGCGAGCTCACGCGCTCGACCGGCTTGCCGTCCACGGTGATGATCACGTCGCCCACCTCGATGCCCGCCGCCTTGGCCGGACCACCGTCGGCCGGGTTGAAGCCCGCCACCTTCACGCCCGCCACCCGCGACAGGCCGTTGATGCCGGCGTCTTCCGGATCGATACGCGTGACCGATACGCCCATCACCGGCAGACGTACCCGCCCATCCTTGATCAGCGCATCGGTCACGTTCTTCACGAGCGTGATGGGAATGGCGAAACCGTAGCCGCTGTAGAAGCCGGTCTGGCTCGCGATCGCGCTGTTGAGACCGATCACTTCGCCGCGCATGTTGATGAGCGGCCCACCCGAATTGCCCGGGTTGATCGCCGCGTCGGTCTGGATGAAGTCGGAGATGGTGAAGTTGCCGGCGTTGGGGAGATTGATCTCCTGTCCGCGCCCCTTTGCCGAGATGATGCCGGCGGTCACGGTGAAGTCGAGGCCGAGCGGATTACCGACCGCCAGCACCCACTCGCCGATGCGCGTGGCTTCGTCGTTCCCGATGTTGAGCGTGGGCAGCCCCTTGGCTTCGATCTTCACGACGGCCACGTCGGTGGTGCTGTCGGTGCCGATCACCTTGGCGCGGAAGGTCCGGCCGTCGCTGAGGGTGATCGACACCTGGTCGGCATCGGCCACCACGTGATTGTTGGTGACGATGTAGCCGTCGGTACTCATGATGAAGCCGGAACCTTCGCCGCGCTGCTGGCGCGGCTGGGGGCCACCGAACTGCTCGAGGAAGTCTTCCATCCCCTGCGGGACGCGGCCGCGCATCTGATTCTGACGCGGGCGCACCGACCGGGTGGTGTTGACCGCGACAACGCCGGGGGTCACGCGTTCGGCGATGTCGGCGAAGGAGGAGAGCCCTTCCGGGCCCATGGGACCGCGAGCGGCCACAGCGGGGCGATTGCCCGACGTGCTCTGGGCCCAGCTGATCTTCGTCCAGTCCATGCCGGAGGCGAAGAGGACGCCGCCGGCGAAACAGAACGTTGCGGCGGTCGCGAAGCGGAAGCGTGAGAAACGTGCAGCCATGGGATTGATTGCGTTGGTGTCGCGGGACCTGGAAACCACATCAATAAGACACCGAAGCCCCGCCGGGAGTTTCCGGCGGGGCTCGGCATCACGCCAGAAGAACCTTACTTCTTGTCGTCGACGATTTCGTAATCGGCTTCGACCACGTCGTCCTGCTTGGCGCTGGCGCCCGCGTCACCCTGCGGTGCGGCCCCTTCAGCGGCCGGCGCGCCTTCTGCCTGCGCCTGCTGCTGGTAGAACGCCTGGCCGGCCTCGCTGTAGGCCTTGCTCAGCTCTTCCTGCGCGGCGCGGATCTCGTTCATGTCGTCGCCGCGCAGCGCCTTGCGGGCCCGCTCGACGGCGGCATCGATCCGGGCCTTGAGGTCGGCCGAGACCTTGTCGCCCCACTCCTTCACGTTCTTTTCCACTTCGTACGTCTGCGAGTCGAGGCGGTTGCGGATCTCGATTTCCTCGCGACGCTTCTTGTCTTCCGCCGCGTTCTTCTCGGCGTCCTTGACCATCTTGTCGATCTCGGTGTCGGACAGGCCGCTGGAGGCCTCGATGCGGATCTTCTGCTCCTTGCCCGACGCCTTGTCGCGCGCCGCCACGTGCAGGATGCCGTTGGCGTCGATGTCGAAGGTCACCTCGACCTGTGGCATGCCGCGCGGAGCGGGCGGGATTCCCGTGAGCTGGAACTTGCCGATGGTGCGGTTGTACACCGCCAGATCGCGCTCGCCCTGCAGTACGTGGATCTCCACCG
>CAZNZG010000238.1:0-5419 GCA_964577455.1 uncultured Gemmatimonas sp.
TCCTGCGTGCCGAAAGAGCCGGCCTGCAGTCGCGACGTCACGTACGTCCCGCCGCCCTGCGCCGTCTCCACCGACACATTGCCGGCCAGATTGAACAGCCCGTGGCGCGGATCGTTCGTGCCGCGAACGACCTGCATCTGCGCGATCTCCAGCGGGAAGAGCGCGTTCATTTCGCTCACGCCGCTGTTCATGTTGGAGGGGATGCCGTCGATGAGGAGCTTCGTGCTCGCGATCTCGCTTTCGGTGTTGAAGCCGCGAATGCCGATGTCGCCGGACACCACGCCCTGATTGAATTCCGCGCGGTAGACACCCGGGACCTTGCGCAGCAGCTCCTGCGCGAACGTCACGTTTTCACGGGCAATCTGTTCACCACCCATGACCGTGACCGCACCGGCCAGCGGATCGGCGCCGGGGTGAAGCGCAGTACCATTGGCCCGATTGCCGATGATCTGCAGCGCGGCCAGCTGACGCTGACGCTCCAGCACGATCGTGAGCGGCTCCGCGTCGCTGTCTCGCACCGTGACCTCGAGGCTGCGCGGGGCGAAGCCAACGGCCCGCACCTGCACCGAATAGCGGCCCGCACCCGGCACCGCGACGAGGAACCGGCCCTCGGCGTCGCTCGCCGCCACGATAGCCCGGCCGTTCGGGTCCGACAGGCGGACCGAGGCGCCGGTTACGGGTGTCTCGGTGCCAGCAGACGTCGCCGTGACGAGACGCCCGCGCAACACCGGACCACTGCCCTGCGCGGCGAGTGCCGCGGGGCTGACGCCGGCGAAGACGGTCAGGAGGAGCAGCGTCAAGCGACGAAACGCGCGGAGTGAGGGCGTGGCAGTCATACGTGAGGGACGGGAGTTAACGATAAGTGATACCAAGGTATCATTACCCTGACATCCTGTCCATCGAGCCCCTCTATCGATGACCGGTGCGCTCCAACCGCAGGCGCTGGATGCCACGGGTACGCATCGTCACCAGGCCGTCCGAACCCGGCTGGTCTTCAATGGTGATGATCTCCTCCTCCAACACATCGCCGCTCACGCGCAGGTGGGTCACCAGGAGGATGGGCCCCGACTTGAAGGCACTCACCAGAACGCCGCCCAGCAACGAAAGCTTGAGGCGGACACCGCCCCCCTCATCCACCACCAGATCCTGCGCGCCAGTCCCCCGGCAGATCCGGTAATCCTTCACCGCCCGAACCGTATCGCGCTCGATGTACGTCGTCTTCCATGGCACGCACTGCTGATCGGCGGTGGGGAAATCTCCCAATTCCATGGTGACCGTCACCTGCGGCGCATTGGGACGCGTCGGGTAGTTCGTGAGCGTGCCGCGCCACGCGCCACCGATCCGCGGTGGCTCGCCAAAGGTGGCCTGAGCGTTCGCCAAACTGGAATGCAAGGGAAAGAGCAAGACACCGAGCAGCAGGATGGACAGGCGCATGCACCAAGAGGAGGTCTGAGAAGGGGTGTGCAGAATGCGTGAGGACCGGTGGCAACCGCCTGCAACTGGGGCAGGATCAGCCCGTAGTGTATCCTACCGATGATGACCGAAAACGCTTCCCCCGGCGGTGAACTCGCCGCATTCCGCGCCGCGCTCCGCGGCCAGTACGACATCCAGCGCGAGCTCGGTCGCGGCGGCATGGGCATCGTGCTGCTCGCCCGCGACGAGCGCCTCGACCGCGCCGTGGCGCTCAAGGTGCTGCCGCCGCATCTCGCCGAAGATGGCGATACCCGCGAGCGATTCCTGCGCGAAGCGCGCATGGCGGCGCAGCTGTCGCATCCCAACATCGTACCGGTGTATCGCGCTGACGAGATCGGCAGCTGCGCCTTCTTCGCGATGGGCTACGTGGATGGCGAAACACTGGGCGAGCGTATTCGCGATCGCGGCACACTCCCCGCTGCCGAAGTCGTGCGCATCCTGCGCGAGGTGGCCTGGGCGCTCGCCTACGCCCACGCCCGCGGCATCGTGCACCGCGACATCAAGCCGGACAACATCCTGCTCGACCGTCAGAGCGGGCGCGCTGTCGTGACCGACTTCGGCATCGCACGCGCCGACTTCAACCCGGCGCTCACGCAGGACGGGCTCGTGCTGGGGACCGTGCACTACATGAGCCCCGAACAGGCGAGCGGCGACACTCTCGACGGCCGCAGTGACCTCTATGCGCTCGGCTGCATCGGATATCTGGCGTTGAGCGGCCGCTTGCCGTTCGATGGGACGTCCCCGCAGGCGGTGCTGGTGGCGCATGCGACCAAGGAACCACCGCTGCTACGGAGTGTCGCACCGCAGGTTCCTCCGTCGCTCGCGTCGGTCATCGACCGGTGCCTGCGCAAGCGTGCCGATCAGCGCTATACGACCGGTGAGGAGCTCGCGGACGCCCTCGGGAAGGCGGCGCAGGAAGATGCGCGGAGCGTCGCCGAGATGCAGGAGAAGCAAGTGCTGTCGAGTGAAGCGGCCATGGCGGTGTGGCGTAGGGCGGCCGAATTGCAGGCCGAGGCCGCCGCGCGGCTCGAATCACGGGTGCGCGCCGGTCACACGCAGGCGCTGGCGCCGGTCGGTGCTACAGCCCCTTCGAGCGACGGCGTACCGCCTACTGATGCCTATCGGCTGCGCGACGTCGAAATGGCCGCCGTGGAAGCGGGCATCTCGCAGCGATTTGTCGCACTGGCGATGGACGAGCTGCGGGCGCGACCCACGGGGGAGGCATTGGTCCCCGTCGTGTCGCCAACGACCGAGCGTTTGGCCACCCGTCTCTTCGGCGTGACCCAGTGGTCGCAGTCGGTTTCCCGAACATACCGGATGCCACCGCGCACAGTGCTGCAGGCCATCGGGCGCACGCTTCAGGGTGCCCCGTGGTTGATGACGCTCGATGACACCCTCGGTGGACATCCGCTCGACGGGGGCACACTGGTGTTCTCGCTTCCCCCAATGACCGACGGCAACTACCGATGGTCGTGGACCCGCTACGGCGTATACGTGCCTGAGGTACGGGTCACGCTGGCCGCAGTTCCCGGTGATCCGCAGTCCTGTGAAGTCACCATGACCGTCGACATTCGAAAAGGCCTGACCCCCAATCTCTGGGGGTACGGCGTGCTGGCGGCTGGCGGTGCGGCCTTCACCGGCTTCGTCGCCGGGGCGATCGCCAAGAAGGCGCTGGCGCTCGCCGGGGCGGCCATCGCGGGGCCCGCGGTGGCGGCGGCCGGGGTAGCAGGATTCGGGCTCCTCATGGCCGCCGGCGCGATCTATCGCTGGGAACTGCGCAAGATGACCGACGAGCTTCGCTCGGCGCTTGCCGCGATCGAGGGGGCGATGCGGGCATACGACGTCTTCGGGGAGAATCCCCCACCGCCACCGCCTCTCGCCCCGCCGTCCGGAGACGCTGGCGCTCTTGTCGTCATCACCTGACAGCCCCGGCTGGACATTCTCTCAGCACTAAGATATACTTCTTGCATCACCTCTGCTGGAGTCCAGAATGTCCATCCGTCCCGTCAAGCGCATCGTATCTGCCCAGCCCACCATGGAAGGCGCGGGCGTGCACCTGCACCGCGGGTTCGGCTTCGGCGAAACCGCCGAGACCGATCCGTTTCTGCTCTTCGACGACTTCCGTGGCGATGATCCGCGGCAGTATCAGGCGGGCTTCCCGTGGCATCCGCACCGCGGCATCGAGACCATCACCTATGTGCTGGCCGGCAACGTGGAGCACGCCGATTCGCTGGGAAACCGGGGCATGCTGGGCGCCGGCGACGTGCAGTGGATGACCGCCGGCAGCGGCATCATCCACCACGAAATGCCGCACGGTGACCCGCAGGGGCGCATGCACGGCTTCCAGCTGTGGGCCAACCTGCCGAGCTCGCTCAAGATGACGGCACCGCGCTATCAGGACGTGAAGTCGAAGGAGATCGCCGAGATCACGGACGACGACGGCACGATCGTGCGGGTGATCTGTGGGGAGTTCTGGGGGAAGCGTGGGCCGGTGGACGGGATCGCCGCCGATCCCTGCTATCTCGACGTGACCGTCCCCGCGGGCGTGAAAAAGTCGCTTCCGGTCGACGCGTACCGCAGCACCTTCGCGTACATTTTTCAGGGTAGTGGTTCGTTCCGCCATGCGTCGGATCCGATGGGAGTGCTCACCGAGCGAACGGCGGGCAACGACGATGACCTCGTGCGCGATCGCACGGGCAATCGTTCGCTCATCTTCTTCGACACGGGAGACGAGGTGGTCGTGCGCGCTGGAGACGAAGGCCTCCGCTTTCTGCTCGTGAGCGGCACACCCATCAAGGAACCGGTGGCGTGGTACGGACCGATCGTGATGAACACCCAGGCCGAATTGCAGCAGGCCGTGAGCGAACTGCGCGCAGGGACGTTCATCAAGCACTGACCGTTTGCCGATGCGCCCATGCGACGAAACATTCTCTCACGAATGCTGGTGACGCGAGTGAAGACGATGGGGCGAGGCCTCCTGTGCCTCGCCCTTTTGCCGTGCGCACTGCAGGCGCAACCGTCGCCCACTCCCGCCGCCAAGGCTGCCCCTGCGGCATCGTCTGCCAAGCCCGCAGCGCCGCCGAAGAAACGGCTGGAGTTCTCCGGCTCGCTGGGCTTCTCGCAGACCAACGGCAATGCCGAGGCGATGACGACCAACGTCACCAACAAGCTGCGCTATACGCTGGCGGGATGGAGCTTCCAGCAGGACCTCGCGTTCTTCTACGGCGAAGCCAACGAGCGGGTCAACACGAACTTCTGGAACGGTGGCCTGCGTGGTGAGCGCGTGGTGGCCGAGCGCGTGTCGCTATTCCTCGCCTCGCGTTACGATCGCAATGTGGTACAGGGGGTGGCGAACCGTTTTCAGCAGGGCTTCGGCGTGACGGTCAGAGCGGTCGACGACCGCAGCAACAAGCTCAACGTGGCCCTCGGCGGCTCGGTCTTCTCGCAGCAACTCACCCCGGGTAGCGTGGCCAAGGTATCACGGGCCTTCCCCGCTGCGCGCGCCGCAGTCGATTACCGGCGCCGGCTCACCGATCTCGCCTACGTGCAGCAAACAGCGGAGTACCTCCCCGCTCTCGGTGATACCGCCACGTCGTACTTCGTGAATACCGAAAGTGCCGTGGTGGCTCCACTCTCCAAGAGCGTGGGGCTCAAGGTCGGCTATGTCATTCGCTACAACAGTGAGCCACCCATCCGCAACAGCGTGCAGCTGCGCACGACCGACACGTTCTTTTCCAGTGGATTGACGCTCACCTTCTGATCGTCGCGATGCCCGCGCGTGACCCGCTAGTTCCCGCGGTAACCGCGAGCCCTGCCTTACCACGGAAACCGACGGCGCAACCTCCTCGCCCACGCCGACGCACCGAGCCGTACATTGATGCGCGTCGAGTTGGTTCTCCCGATCCCCCCGCCGGAGGCCGTACGTGGACGCCGTCCCCGATGATGC
>CAZNZG010000239.1:0-5407 GCA_964577455.1 uncultured Gemmatimonas sp.
CAATGTGGAAGAGGGCGAAACGGCGATCATGGGCACGCTCAACAAGGACGCCGCCACGCTGCTCACCATCAGCGACATGAGTGTGCTCGAGACCAAGGTGAAGGTGGACGAAACCGACGTCGCCCGTATCAGTGTGGGCGACTCGGCACTCATCCAGATCGACGCCTTCCCCGACACCACCTTCGTGGGGCGCGTGGTCGAGATCTCCAACAGCTCGGTAACCAAATCGGCCGGCGCTGCGAACACGGGAGATCAGGCCATCGACTACGAAGTGCGTGTGGAGCTCACCAATCCGCCCACCGAAACCCGTCCGGACTTCTCCGCCACCGCCAAGATCGTGACGGCGACGCGGACCAAGGCGTTGAGCATCCCCATCATCGCCCTCACCGTGCGCGAAAACGAAGACCTGCCCCAGGGCGACTCCGCCGTGACCGTGGGCCGTCAGCCCGCGAAGCAGGTCGGCAAGCGCGATGTGGAAGGGGTGTTCATCGTGGGGACCGACAACAAGGTGACCTTCCGTCCCGTGAAGGTCGGAATCGCCGGCGAGCGCCACTTCGAAGTGCTCGACGGACTCAAGAGCGGTGAGAAGATCGTGGCGGGTACCTATCAGGCCATTCGCGAACTCAAGGATGGCGCGCTCGTGAAGCCCGCCGTGCCCGACGAGAAGAAGGCCGCGGAGAAGAAGTCGTGAGCAACGTCGGCGAGATCGGCCTGAGCACCACCGGGGAGCGCCTCGCCGTCACGGCCACGCACGGCGCGGCGCCGACCAGGGATTGGGTCATCGTGACCCGTCAGCTCAAGCGGCAGTACGACATGGGTGGTGAAATCGTTCGCGCCCTGCGCGGCGTGGATCTCGCCATTCGCCGCAACGAGTACGTGGCGATCATGGGCCCATCGGGCTCCGGCAAGTCCACGCTCATGAACCTCATCGGCTGCCTCGACACGCCCAACGAGGGGGAATACTGGCTGAGCGGGCAACTGGTGTCCGACATGTCGGATGACCAGCTCGCCCGCGTGCGCAACAAGGAAATCGGGTTCGTCTTCCAGACGTTCAACCTCCTTCCCCGCGCCTCGGCCCTGCAGAACGTCGAGCTCCCGCTCGTGTACGCCGGCGTGTCTGCCGACGAACGCAAGGCACGAGCGATGGAAGCGCTCGAACGTGTACAGCTGGGGCAGCGAGTGCACCATCGCCCCAACGAGCTCTCCGGTGGTCAGCGTCAGCGTGTCGCGATTGCCCGCGCTCTCGTGAACCGTCCGTCGATCCTGCTGGCCGACGAACCGACCGGAAATCTCGACTCGCAGACCAGCGAAGAGATCATGCGGGTCTTCGAGGAGCTGGCCCAGCAGGGGCAGACGGTCGTGATGGTCACTCACGAACCCGACATCGCCGCGCACGCGCGCCGCGTGGTCGTGCTGCGTGACGGCGTGATCGCCAACGATGAAACACGCGAGCAGTTCGTCGAACGCATCGGCCTGGCGCACGGCGCGCACTGAATCTCGCACGATTGAAACACGAGGGGCTCGCGGGCGTAGGGGATGCACAGTCTCCCACCCTGCGAGCCCCTTGTGCCTTTCCTTGATGCCATTCGCCTGGCGCTGCGGACCATCCGCACGCAGAAGCTGAAGAGCGCGTTCACGCTCCTCGGTGTGTGTATCGGCGTGATGTTCCTCATCTCCGTCGTCTCCATCGTGGAAGGGATGGGGCGCTACATGGAGGAGGACCTGATCGGCAAGCTGATCGCCGTGAACACCTTCGAACTGCGCCATCGCCCCAACATCAACATGGGCGACATCGACGAGTCGACGTGGGAGGAGTATCGCAAGCGTCCGCGCCTCGACATCACCGACGTGGAGCCAGCCACCCGCGGGCTTCCTGCCGACACCCGCTGGTACCTCTACAGCGAAGACATGACGATGGCGTCGAGCAGCACCAGCGGAAAACCGCGTCAGGTGCGCGCCTTGGCCGTCCAGGGGGAGTTCTTCGAGATCAAGAAGATGGGGGTGACCCGTGGACGTCTGCTCACCGAGCAGGAGCTCGACCGCGGCGAGAAGGTGGTCGTCATCGGCCCCGACGCCGCCGACCGGCTCTTCCCCGGCCTCGATCCGCTTGGCCGTGAAGTGAAGCTCGGTGGTGTCCCCTATCGCGTCGTGGGGCTCGGCGAATCGCAGGGGAAGGTGTTCGGCATGTCGTTCGACAACTACATCATCGCCTCGTTCCGTTCACCGGCGCGACGGCTGCTCAATTCGCGCCCCAACATCGTCGACGCCGTGGTGATCCAGTCCCCCAGCGTCCCGGCCATGAGCGAGAACATGGAGATCGTGCGCGCTTCCATGCGCGCCGTGCGCCGGCTGCGCCCCGCCCAGAAAGACAACTTCTCGCTGCAGACTGCCGACTCGGCCGTGGAGTTCTGGAACAAGATCAAGGGGTATCTCGTGCTCGCCGGCGTGGCGCTCCCGGCCATTGGCCTCGTGGTGGGCGCGATCGTCATCATGAACATCATGCTGGTGGCCGTGGCGGAGCGCACGCGAGAGATCGGCATCCGCAAGGCCCTTGGCGCCAAGCGTCGTGACATCCTTTTGCAGTTCCTCATCGAGGCATCGACCCTCGGCACGCTCGGATCGGCGATCGGCGTGGCGCTCGGGATTGGGCTCGCGCAACTGATCGCCGCCGTTTCCCCACTCCCCGCGAGCGTGGCCCCCTGGTCGATCGTAGTGGGCGTGGCCCTCGGTGCCGGCGTGGGCATCATCTCCGGCGTATACCCGGCCAGTCGCGCGTCGCGTCTCGATCCCATCGCCGCCCTGCGCGCGGAGTGACCATCATGTCCCGTTTCACCACTCGACTCTCCGCTGTCAGCGAAGGCGTGCGCATCGCGATCGATGCGGTACGCGCGAACAAGGTGCGCGCCGGACTCACCATCCTCGGCATTGCCGTGGGGGTGTTCGTCGTGGTCGCCATCTCGGCGGCCGTGCACGGCATCAACCAATCCGTGGCCAAGGACTTCGCGAGCACGGGCCCCACCACGTTCTTCGTTTCGCGTTATCCGATCAGCTTCGAGAACTGCGACGGCAGCGAAAACAGCTGCAAGTGGCTGCGCAACCCGCCGATCCGCCACGGTGAGATCGAAGCGCTGCGCCGTCTTCCCACCGTGGAAGCGGTGGGCGAGCGACTCGACTGGGGCGCCAGAGTGCGCTACCGCAACACGGAATTGTCCTCCACGAGCGTCGAGGGGTATTCGGCAGAATGGACGCGGATCAGTGCTCCGGAGGTCTATCCCGGGCGTGCGTTCACGGCGGCCGAGGCCCGTACGGGGGCGCGAGTCGCCGTCATCACCACGCTCATGGCGGAACGCCTCTTCGGTGACGGCGACCCCATCGGCAAGACGGTCACCTTCAACGATGTACCGTTCGAGGTGATCGGGGTCTTCAAGGACAACAGCAGCTTTCTCTCGGGTGGCGAGCGGCCCAAGGCCGTGGTGCCGGTCACGGCACTCGTGCGCTCCATCGGTGCCCGCCAAAGCAGCATTGGCCTCGCCGTGAAACCGCGGGAGGGGATGGACGCCACGCTGGCGCGCGATCTGGCCATCGATGACGTGACGGCCACGCTGCGCGGCCTGCGGGGGGCACGCCCCTCCGAGGAGTCGAGCTTTGCGATCATCACACAGGACAAACTGTTCGAGACCTACAACAAGATCTTCGGGATGTTTTTCCTGGTGATGATCGCCTTGTCGGGCGTGGGGTTGATCGTGGGGGGCGTGGGGGTGGTGGCGATCATGATGATCTCGGTGACCGAGCGAACGCGAGAGATCGGGGTACGCAAGGCGCTCGGCGCCACCCGGGCCACCATCCTGTGGCAGTTCCTCGTGGAGGCGGCCACGCTCACGGGCATCGGCGGGGCGATCGGTCTGTTCGTGGGCTGGATCGGCACGGTGGCCATTCGCAGTTTCACCCCGATCGAGGCGAGCATTCCGCCCATGGCGGTGGTGGCGGCGCTCGGGGCCAGCGCCGTCACCGGCATTCTCTTCGGGATGCTCCCGGCCAGCCGCGCCGCCAAGCTCGATCCGGTCGAAGCCCTTCGCTACGAGTAGGGGCGGGCCCGGGCGTCTCCGAAGAGGCGCCCGGAGGCCGGTCGGGGTTATTGTTCATGGGTGAAAACCCGCGACGCCGTCATCCTCGCCCTGGCCCAGCTTCGGGTCCAGAAGCTCAAGAGCGCCTTCACCCTGCTCGGGGTGACCATCGGCGTGATGTTCCTCATTGCCGTCGTGTCCATCGTGGAAGGGATGGGCAAGTACGTCGAGGAGGATTTCGCCGCCCGTCTGATCGGCACCAACACGTTCACACTGCGGCGGTTCGACAACGTGGGCCCCGGTGGCAACCGCGGCGTCGACGCGCGTGCCGCGCAGCGTCGCCCGTTGTTGCGCATGACGGACTTCGATGCCGTGCGCGCGGTGTTGCCGCCCACAATGACGTCGACCGTGGCCAGTGAGACGTTCAAATACGCCTCGTCGCCCGGTGCGCGGCCTCGCCAGGTGCAGACCGTGGCGACAGACGCGAACTACTTCGCGATCAAGAAGTTTGCCGTTACCCAGGGGCGCGCCTTCACCGACCAGGAAGTGCGCGCGGGCTCACCCGTGGTGGTAATCGGCGTCGAAGTGGCTGACCACTTCTTCCCCGGCCTGAGCCCGCTCAACCGCACGCTGCGCGTGGCCGGCGTGCCGTTCACGGTCATCGGGGTGATCGAGAAGCAGGGATCGGTGTTCGGCTTCTCCCTCGACCGGCTCGCGATCGCCCCGCACACGTCGCCGATGCAGCGCATCATCCGTCCGCAGCGCGACTACGGCTCGCTGATCGTGCAGGCCCCCACGCAGGGTGATCTGGCCGAGGGGATCGAAGTGGCGCGCAGTGCCCTGCGTGCCTTCCGCGGCATCCGCGCCAGTGAACCCGACAACTTCGGGCTCGTCACGCAGGACGCCGCCTTCGGTTTCATCAAGGAACTCAAGGGGCGTCTCGTGCTCTTCGGGACGGCCCTTCCCGCCATCAGCTTGGTGGTGGGCGCCATGGTGATCATGAACATCATGCTGGTGGCCGTGGCAGAGCGCACGCGTGAAATCGGTGTGCGCAAGGCACTCGGCGCGAAGCGTGGCGACATCCTGTCGCAGTTTCTCGTGGAGGCGGCCACGCTCAGCACCATCGGTGCCGCGATCGGCATCGCGCTCGGCGTTGCTTTGGCCAAAGTGATCGAGTTGGTCACGCCGCTGCCCGCCGCCGTGGCTCCGTGGTCCATCGTGGCGGCGCTCGTCACGGGAGCCGGTGTGGGGATCGGGGCGGGGCTGTATCCCGCCAGCCGCGCGTCCAAGCTCGATCCCATCGCTGCGTTGCGGTCGGAGTAATCGATGAACAGCCTACTGCT
>CAZNZG010000240.1:0-5388 GCA_964577455.1 uncultured Gemmatimonas sp.
ATTCGCTGCCCATCCACAATGTGCTCGTCACGGCCACGACCCTCACCGGCAACGTGAGCCGAACACAGCGAACCGACAAGAATGGTCGGTATACCATTTCGTTCCCTGGCGGCGAAGGCGACTACTGGGTGACATTTTCCGGCATCGGCCTCTCGCCTCGACGCTACCAGGTGAAGCGCACCGCCGACCAGGAAATCCTGATCGCCGACGCGCGGATGTCGCCGGCGGCCATCACGCTCGACGCCGTCAACGTCACGGAGCGTGTGGCCGCGTCGCGCGCCGACACCGTCTCCGATGTCTCGGGCACTGAACGATCAGTGGGTGATGAGACAGCCGGGTTTCTCACGGCAGAACAGATGGGCGATCTCGCCGCCATGGCCTCGGCGATCCCCGGTGTGCAGCTCCTGCTGGGGGCCGATGGCGGCGCCGATGCGTTCTCGGTCTTCGGTCTCGGCGGCGACCAGAACAACACACAGCTCAACGGGCTCAACTTCGGCGATTCGCAGTTGCCGCGAGACGCCAATGTCATGACGTCGCTGTCCACGTCGCCGTACGATGTCTCGCGTGGCGGCTTCTCGGGCGGTCAGCTGCAGGTCCGCACGCGCTCGGGGTCGAACTTTCTCAACCGTCGACTCAGCGGCAACTTCGTGTCGCCGCAGTTGCAGTGGGCCGATCGCATCGGCATCTCCACCGGTCAGCAGTACACGAACATGTCCATGGGGGGATCGGCATCCGGCCCGATCAAGCCCGATCAGATGTTCTACAACACATCGTTTCAGTTCGATCGCCGCCTGCAGGATCTGCAGACGCTGATCAACAGCGATGCCTCAGGTTTCGAGGCCGCCGGTGTGTCGGCCGACTCGGTGGCCCGTCTGCTCGACATCCTCGGGACCGATCAGATCCCGTTCATGGTGGCCGGCTACGATCCACAGCGTATCCGCACGAGCTTCAATACGCTCAACAGCTTCGACTGGGTGCCGCAGAATTCGTCGCGCGGCAGTACGTACACCTTCACGCTGTCGGGCAACTTCAACCGCACGGCGCCTGTCGGCGGCGGTGGCGGATTCGGCGGGTTCGGTGGTTTCGGCGGCGGTGGCACCAGTCTCATCACGCCGTCGCGCGACGGATCGCGCACCAACTGGGGTGGCGCCGCGCAGGCGCGCCACAGTGGCCTCCTGGGCTTCAAGGGCGTATTCACCGAAACGACGATCGGCTACAGCACCAACCGCAGCGAAGGCGACCCGCTCACGATTCTCCCCTCGGGCAGCGTGCGCGTGAACTCGCAGTTCGCATCGGGTGGGGCCTCGGTGGCCAACCTGCAGTTCGCCGGCAGCACCGCGCTCAACAACGCCAGTACGAACGCGTCGTTCGCCGCCAACAACACGCTGTCATGGTTCTCGAGCGACAATCGGCACCGCGTGAAGCTCACCACCGAATTGCGTCGTGACGACTTCTCGTCGCTCTTCAACTTCAACGAGTTCGGTTCGTTCTCCTACAACACGCTGGCCGATCTCGAGGGCAACCGCCCTGCGGCCTTCACGCGCCTGCTGTCGCCGCGCACGCGCAAGGGCAGCCAGATCGTGGGGGCCGTCTCGCTCGGCGATGCGTGGCGCCCCACCAACGACCTGCAGATTCAGTACGGCGTGCGCATGGACGGCAACCACTTCAACATGGGGCCGACCCGGAATCCCGATGTCCAGTCGACGTTCGGTCTCGACAACGCCCAGGTGCCGAACCGATTGTACGTGAGCCCGCGCGTGGGCTTCTCGTGGACGATCGGGCAGGCCGACCAGATGGCGCTGCTCCCCGGCATGATTCGCGCGCCCCGCGCCGTGATTCGCGGTGGTATGGGCGTGTTCCAGAACACGCCGGGCACGCAGCTCATCTCGGGTGCAATCGACAACACGGGGCTGCCGAGCGGTCTGCAGCAGCTCACCTGCCTCGGTGCGGCCACGCCGTTTCCCGATTGGCAGGCGTATGCCAACAACCCCAACAACATTCCGCGTACCTGTGCGGATGGCACGAACGGCACGGTGTTCTCCAACAGCGCGCCCAACGTGAACCTGTTCCTGCCCGACTTCTACGCCCAGCGCTCGTTGCGCGGCAATCTCGGGTGGCAGGGGCCGGTCCTGAAGAATCGCTTCAATCTCTCGTTCGATGCCACGATGTCGCGCAATCAGCGGCAACAGGGGGGCGTGGATCTCAATTTTCCGAACATCCAACGCTTCGCGCTGGCCAACGAGGGCGGTCGCCCCATGTTCGTCACGCCGACGGCGATCGTGCCCGCCACCGGACAGGTGGCGTGGCGCCAGGCACGCGTGGCGGATTCGTACGGCCGGGTGACGGCGCAGACGTCGCAGCTCGAGTCGGAGAGCAAGCAGATTTCGGTCAGCCTGCGCCCCATGGTGTTCAACTCACGCTGGTTCTGGAACACCACCTATGTGCTGGCCGACGTGCGCGAAGAGTTCCTCGGCTTCAACAGCACCGTGGCGTCGCCCGTGGGAACCGAGTGGTCGCGCGGCAGCAACTTCTCGCGTCACCAGATCCAGTACTCGGTGTCGTACAACGCATGGGATGCCGTGCGCATCTCGTGGTTCGGCAATGTGCGCTCGGGGATCTTCTATACGCCCACGATCAATCAGGACGTGAACGGCGACAGCTACGGCAACGATCGCGCGTTCATCTTCGATCCGTCTGCCGTGGCGGATCCCCTGCTCAAGACCGGGCTCGAGAACTTCCTGTCGACTGGCACGCGGGAAGCGGTGGCGTGCCTGCGCAACCAGCTTGGTGCCCTCGCCGCGCGCAACAGCTGCCAGGGGCCGTGGACATTCTCGGGGAACCTGAACGTGTCGTTCAATTCCCTCAAGCTGGGGCTTCCGCAGCGCGCCAACCTCTCGTTCCAGATCGCCAACCCCCTCAACGGCATCGACCGGTTGCTCAACGGCGAGAGCGGTCTCAAGGGATGGGGATCGTTCGTGAACCCGCAGTCGAATGGTGCGCTCCTGTTCGTGCGCGGGTTCGATCCGGTCACGAGCAGCTACAAGTACGAAGTGAACGAGCGCTTCGGGAGCACGCGCCCGAGCCAGACCACGCAGCGATCGGCGCCGGTCACCTTCACGCTGCAGATGGGGTGGGATCTCGCGCCGTCGCGTGAGCAGCAGCAGCTCCTGCAGCAGCTCGACCGTGGCCGGTCCCGCCCGGGCAACAAGCCCACGCTGCAGCAGCTTCGCCAGACCGCCAACGTGGGGCTCATCAACCCCATGCAGCAACTGCTGCAGCAGGCGGATACGCTCAAGCTCACGCGGAAGCAGGCCGACAGCCTCGCCACGCTCAACCGCCTCTACGTGCTCAAGAGCGACAGCATCTGGACGCCGGTCGCGCGCTTCCTGGCAGACCTGCCGGACAAGTTCAATCACGATGCGGCCTACGAGCGCTATCGGCGGGCGCGTGAACAGACGGTCGACATCCTCATCCGGATCGCCCCCGGCGTAAAGGATATGCTGACCGCCGAGCAGATCCGCATCCTCCCCACGTCGCTGATCACCTTCATGGACAAGCGGAACCTTCAGGGCATCCGCTCGGGTACGCAGGGTGACAACCGCTTCGGCGGTGGCATGGGTCGAGGGCGCTGACCATGATGCCCATGCATCGGATCGTGAAGACGAACTCCACTGGTGGCCGAGGGGCCGCAGTCATGACCAATACATCGCGTGGATCGATCGCGTCGGCCCTGCGCTGGAGCGCGGCGGGCGTGATGCTGAATGCCTCGACGGCATTGGCGCAGGGGGCGCCCACATCGCCGGTCGCCACGGTCCCGCTGCGCGAGGTCACGCCGGTGATCGCCCGCGCGGCGCAGCCGGTGACGAGCGTGAACATGGTGCGGCCGCTCAGCGACGGCTCCGTGTTCGTGAACGACGTGCAGCGCCGGCAGTTGCTCAGATTCGATCCGTCGCTCAAGAACGTGACCGTGGTGGCCGATACGGCCCCCGGAGCGCTCATGCCGTACGGGCAGCGTCCAATCGGACTCATCCCCGGCAGTGGGGACAGCACCATCGTGGTGGACGCCTCCACGCTGTCGCTCGTCGTGCTCGACCGGAGTGGACGCACCGTGCGCGTGATGGCTTCGCCGCGCCCGAACGACATCAACCTGCTGAGCAGCATGAACCTCGGCTCGCACGCCTTCGACGCGAAGGGCCGGCTGTACTATCGGCAGGGGGGGCAGACTGGTCAGGGCGGCCCCGGTGGCGGTGGCATGGCCATGATGTTCGGTGGAGGAAACGACCGCGGCGGCAACCGTGGCGGTGGTCAGGGCGGCAACAACAACCGCCAGGCAAACACCAACCGCAACAGCGGGGGCGACTTCGGCGGTCCGCCGGCCGCCGCCGGTCAGAGTGGTCAGCCTTTCGGCGGGCCGGGAGGGCGCGGATTCAACCCCGCCAACCAGCCCGATTCGGTGCCGATCGTCCGCGTGGACTTCGACACGCGCCTGGCCGATACGGTGACCTTCGTGAAGGTGCCGAAGAACGAGTCGCAGATGACACGCGGCGAAGACGGCAGCACCCGCCTCACCGTCAAGATCAATCCGCTGCCGCAGGCCGACGACTGGGCTCTGCTGAGCGACGGTACGGTCGCCGTGATGCGCGTGCTGGACTACCACGTGGACTACTACCATCCCGATGGGACGCACACCGCCTCGGAGAAGCTGCCCTTCGACTGGAAGCGGATCTCCGACGACGAGAAGACCAAGTTGGTGGATTCGCTCTCCGCACTGGCCAAGGCGGCCAGTCAGCGAGCGGGGCAGGGCGGTGGCGGCTTCCGCATGTCGTTCGAGCCGATCGCGGCGGAGAAGTTTCCCGACTACTACCCGCCGGTGCGTCAGGGCTCGAGCATCGCGGACCGCAGCGGCAACCTGTGGGTCGTGCCCTCCACGTCGAACCTTGCCTCGCAGCTCGCGCAGACGATGATGGGAGGGATGGGCGGACGCGGTGGCCCGCCGCCGGGCGTCATGGGTGGCGCCATGGGTGGCGCCATGGGAGGTGCCTTAGCCGGTGGTGCCGCCGGTCGTGCCGGTGCGCCGCGCGATTCGACCCGCCAGGGGCCGCCGCCGGCTGCGCTGATGGCCATGATGGGCGCGATGACCAACCAGCCGCCCCTCGTCTACGACGTGATCGGTCCCGACGGCAAGCTGCGCGAGCGGGTCAAGATTCCCGGCGGCCGTCAGCTGGTGGGGTTCGGGCCCGACGGGCTGATCTATCTCGCGGCACGTGAAGGGCGACAGCTGTTCCTCGAAACGGTGCGCATGACCGAGGCGAAGTAAGGACAGCACCGCGGAAGACACCGAGCGCCCGCAAAAACAAAGAGCCCCCTGAATCATTCAGGGGGCTCGTT
>CAZNZG010000241.1:0-5366 GCA_964577455.1 uncultured Gemmatimonas sp.
CCGCGGTGGCCGTACCGCGACCCCGACCCCTGAGCCCCGACCACCCCGCTCCCCCAACACGAAGAACGAAATCCGCGCCGTTCGCGTAGCTTGTGTCATGTCCCAGCCCCGCGCCGACCAACTCGATCCCGCCGTCCTCGCCGCACTCGGCCACCTCGAGCTCGTCGCCCGCTGGGTCGTGGACGGTTTCGTCACCGGCCTCCACCGCTCCCCCCGCAAGGGCTTCAGCGTGGAATTCGCCGAGCACCGCCCCTACATGCCGGGCGACGACCTCCGCTACCTCGACTGGCGCATCGCCGGCCGCGCCGACCGCTGGGTGGTCAAGCAGTTCGAAGAGGAGACCAACACGCGGGGCATGCTCGTGCTCGACGTGTCTGCCTCCATGCAGTGGACCGGCGATCCCGCGCGGCTCACCAAGCTGGCGTACGCCGAGCGGCTCGCCAGCGCGATGGCGCTGCTGCTGCTCCGCCAGCGTGATGCCGTGGGGCTCGTGCGCTTCGACGCGGCGCTCCGCGACGTGGTGCCGCCCCGTTCGCAGCGCACCCAATGGCGCCGGCTCATGGCCGCCTTCAGCGAGCCCGGTGGCGGCACGGAGTCCAACGTGGGCGACGCGCTGCTGGCCGCGGGTAAGCTGGTGCGCCGCCCGGGCTTCGTGGTGCTGCTGAGTGACCTGCTCACCGATCCCGCGCCGGCTGCCGATGCCGCGCGAACCCTGCGCGCCCGTGGTCACGAGGTGCTCGTGCTTCATATCATGGATCCGGCCGAGCGTGATTTCCCCGAGAGCGGCGAGGCGCTGTACCGCGACCCCGAGTCGCTGCACGAAGTGCCCGCCAGCCCCGGCGATGTGCGCGCCACCTACCGCACGACCGTGCAGGAAGCACTCGCAGAATGGAAGAGTGCCCTCGGCCGCGCCGGCGCCCGCTATGCGCTGGCGTATACGGATGAACCGTTCGGCCGGCCGCTGCGCCATCTGATCGGCGTGAACGGGCGCGGGGCGCTGATCTGACTCGGCGCGAATAGCCCGTTCTTCGCACCATCAGGACCGATCACGGGACGATCACGGGACGATCTCGATCGTGCGCGTGGCCGACACAGCGCGTCCTCCTGCCGTTTCGATCGAGATCGTGAGGTCGTAGCGCCCCGGCGGCGCCGTGCGCATGTCGAGGTCCGTCGTCACCGATCGCGGCTGCACCCGCGGGTCGGTGTCGGCTGGTACCCGCCAGGCAATGCTGCCATCGCGCACCCGTCCGCCGCTTCCCGGAACGAGGGCGTCGGTGAGCCACGTGAGTGGCCCCCCTTGCGATCGCGATCGGAACGCGAGCGTGACCGACAGACTGTCACTCGCGTGTGTGCCGTACACCTCGAAGAACAGCCCCACCGCCGCAGAGTCGCGACGTAGCGTAAGGGAGGGGCGTACGCGCGACAGAGGAATGGCGCCGAGCGTGCTGCTGCGCGCGAGGCGGGGCGTCGTTACGAGAAGGTCCGAGACCGACAATGCCTCACTTTCCGCGCACCGCGGCAGCGTGGAGACACCAGTACGGACCCGCCACCACGCGGCATCGCCGGCTCCCGAACCCGTACGTTCCGACTCGAACGAGAGCACCCCATCCTCGCAGGGGACGGCCATATGCACGCCGTCAACGCTGCCGCGTTGCACCACGCGCGTGCCTGGCGACGACATCCACACGCCGGTCGACTGCTCCGCGTCGCGGACCTGCCACGACGGTGGGGGGGCCGTCGCCGCCACGAGCAGTTGGGCACCGTCTCGACGGAAGCGCGCGACCTGTACCGACGTCGAGGTGGCAAGGCTGAAGGGAAAGCGTGCGTGCTCCGCTGGCCACGGGTTTCGGAAGCGATCCGCCCCATACGTTGCGAGCATCCAATCGCCCGCCTCGGTCCGCTGCGGCGCATTCCACACGCCTCGTGGGGGAATGGTGGCGACGCGGTCGAGAGAAAAGTTGAACGCACCGATCGGGCGCCACTTGTCCGGCGTCTCGCCCTGAAACCAGAGACTTCTGTTGGGGTTCCTGTCGAGGCGCCGATAATTCGCTCGCGTGCGGAAGGCGGTGGCCTGTCCGTAACGCGTGTGAAAGGCCAGGGCGCTCGGCGTATAGCTCTCACGGGTGTAGTCGAGAAACTCGTCGCGCCCCACCTGCAGGCGCATCGCATGATCGAGACGTCGGCGTTCATGCTCGATCCGCCGCTCGTTGTACGGGGTGGTCCAGAGCGGGTCTGCGGCCCACCAGAGCTGTTCCTGTTGTGGCTGAGACAGCGCCGCGGCGTCGCACGGATCGAAGACATTCTCGAAGTCGGCGAGGAGGTACGACAACCCGGCATCACATCCTGTGCGTCGCGCCGCGCGCGCCGCAGAAAACAGCGAATCCGCCGCGGGCAAACGGCCATCGGCATAGACGAGCCGCGCCTCAAGTTCGAGGCAGAACACCCGGGTTGCCGCACAGGACCGCACCACGGGCAACGCGAGCTCGATGCGGGAGGCGTCGATCGCGTAGCGTGTGAGCTGCCCCAGCGTCACGGAATCGAGGGGCTGCGCGTTCAGCACGGCGCGCAGTGAGTCGAGCAACGCGAGCCGAAGGCCCCGGACCTTTGCTGCGTTGGCGGTCGGCATCTCCAGCTCCACCTGCTGCACGAGCGTGTGCGCGCGCTGGCGCTCGAGCCCCCAAAACGGGCAATACCCGGTGGAGGCGAGGCGCGGCAGGCGCAACGGTGGGTAGAGGTCCTGGAGCAACGGGGAGAAGAACGTGTTGAAGTTGCCCTCCTCGCGCGTCTTGTTGCTCCCGCAGACGGAACGCATATCCTGAAACACGGCCAGCGACTCGGCCACCGTACGCATCCGCTCCTCGCTGACCGCGCTGCCGTACTGCACGCTGAAAAGCGGGGACCCTGGCACCGTGGCGGCTGCCATTTCGCGCCGCCACGCCTGAATGAAATCCACGACCAGACGCTCCGTCCGCAGCTGCGCCTCCGGACGCGGCGGAGTAGCAGGTTGTTGGCGGCACGCCAGTGGGCCACCCAGCAGCAGGGTGAACACGGCAAGTCGCAGTAATTGGCTCTTCATCTGCCTGGTCATCGACGGAATCCCATCAGTCGTGCGCTGACGTGCGGCAACTCGTGACATGAGCCTCGGGAAATGGCCGCGAACGCATCCCCTGAAGCCTAGCACCGTACAGGGGTGGGGGCTCAACGGTCCCTGCGGCCAGGGCGTACCCAGACACGACAGCCGCCTCCCTCGGACTCGCTCCAGCGGTATGATCGATGTAGATTTCGTATGACGAGGAGCTGATCGATCGAACCTATGGGAGCTTTCATGGATGTCGTGACGATTTCCCCCAAGTACCAAGTGGTGATTCCGCGCACGGTGCGGGAGCGCCTCAATCTCGAACCCGGCCAGAAGGTGCAGGCGCTGGTCTACGACGATCGCGTTGAGTTCATCCCGCTCAGGCCCGCGCGTTCCCTCCGCGGGTTTCTCAAGGGCATCGACACCACCATTCCGCGCGAAGGCGGGCGCGGCGCCGATCGCGTGTGAGCAGCGTCCGACGTATCGCCAGTGCGAAGCGGGCGCAGGCCAACGTGGTCGATTCTTCCGCCTGGCTCGCCTACTTCGCCGATGAGCCGAGTGCGTCTCATTTCGCCCCCGCGATCGAAGAGGTGGGTCAACTGGTGGTGCCCTCGATTTGCCTCACGGAGGTATTCAAGGTCGTCGCCCGGCAGCGCGGCGAGGGCGACGCACTGCAGGTAGCTGCAGTGATGCAGCAGGGGCGGGTCATCGACCTCGACGCCACGCTCGCACTGTCAGCCGCCGCGTTGGCGCTCGAACACAAGCTGCCGCTCGCCGACAGCATCGTGTACGCCACGGCCAGGCAGGTCGGCGGTGTCGTGTGGACGCAGGACAACGACTTCGAGCACCTCCCCAACGTGCAGTACATCCCCAAATCACGCACACGCTAGATGGCGTTCCTCGCCCCCGCCTTCCTCGCTCTCGCCGCGCTTGCGGGGGTGCCGCTGCTGGTCCATCTGCTGCGCCGCCGTGTGGCGCGCACGATCGACTTTCCCGCCGTGCGCTATCTCGAGCGCATGGAGCAGGAGCACAGCAAGGATCTCAAGCTCCGCAATCGGTTGCTGCTGTTGCTGCGGCTGCTCGCGGTCATCGCCCTCGCCCTCGCGGCGGCGCGCCCCATCATGCGGCTCATCGGCGTGGGGCACGCGCCCATCGCCGTGGCGGTGGTGCTCGACAACTCGCTCAGTAGCGGCGTGGTGCAGGACGGTCGCGTGGTGTTCGACAGCCTCCGCGCCGACACCCGCCGCCTGATCGGTGAACTCACCAGCGACGACCGTGCGTGGATCGTGACCGCCGACGGCCGCGTGATCGGCGGCACGCCGGCCACCCTCGAGGCGGGGCTCACGTCGCTCACGCCACTCGGCGGGCGCGGCGATCTCGCCACCGCCACGCAGCGCGCCATCGGCCTCGCCCGGAGCGGCGCACCGCGCACCCCCGTCGTGGCGATCGTGAGCGACGGTCAGCAAAGCACCTTCCGCAGCGACAGTGTGGTGAAGGCGGGCGACGTGCCCGTGCTGCTGCTCCGTCACGGTGCATCGCTTACGCGCAATCGCGCGGTACTGCAGGCCAGCGCCGATCCCGTCCGCTGGACGCCGGGCGGCGCCGTCACGCTCGCGGTCACGTCCCCCGACAGCGCGGCGTGGCGCCTCGCGCTCGACGGGCGCACGGTGGCGCGCGGCACTGCCGCACCGGCCACACTCGACGCACCCGTGCGCATCACGCAGAAGCTCGCGAGCACCGCGAGCGGGTGGGTGCGCGGCAGCGTGGAACTCGACGCCGACGCGCTCCGCGCCGACGACACGCGCTGGTTCGCCGTGCGCGTGGCCCCGCCGCCAATGGTGAGTGTGCGCCCTGAGGGTGGCCCGTTCCTCGGCGCTGCGCTCGCCACGTTGGTGGACGAACAGCGCCTCGCCCGCGGCCGCGAAGGCGATCCGCGCGCCGTAACCGTGGCCGGCGCCGACGCCCCCGCACTCAAGGGCCCGGTGCTGCTCACCGCCCCGCGCGATCCTCTTCGCGTGGGTGATGCCAACCGACAGCTCGAACGCCTCGGCATCCCGTGGCGCTTCGGCGCGATCGCGCGCGCACAGGTCCTCGCGCGTGTGCCCACCGTGCGCGGCGCATCGGTCGACACCACCTCGCCCTCAGCCCGCGCCTTCGACGGCACGCCGGTGCGGCTGCGTTATCCGCTGGTCTACTCCCCCGGCGCAGGCGCCACACCCGCCACTGCCCCCGACACCATTGCCACCGCCGGCGGTACCCCGTGGGTGGTGGCTGGCGACGGCTACGTGCT
>CAZNZG010000242.1:0-5352 GCA_964577455.1 uncultured Gemmatimonas sp.
TTCGTGTAACTGATCACGGCCGGTCTTTCCTGCCGGCCCGGGTGGGTTATCTTGCGCGCGGGGGGGGCTCTGGCTCCCGCCGCGCCGTGTTTCGGGCGCCCTCTTCACCATTCAGACCTACTCGGACCATGGCTGGTCGTCGCACTCTTACCATCGTCAAGCCCGACGCCTTCGGCGCCGGCAATGCGGGCAACATCATCGCGCTGCTCGAGAAGCAGGGATTCCAGGTGAAGGCCGCGCGCGTCATGCACCTCACCACGGCCCAGGCCGGCGCGTTTTACGACGTGCACAAGGAGCGCCCCTTCTTCGGCGAGCTCGTCGAGTTCATGACGAGCGGCCCGTGCATGCCGATGATCCTCGAGAAGGACGACGCGGTGGCGGCGCTCCGTACGGCGATCGGCGCGACGGACCCGGCCGAGGCGGCCGAGGGCACGGTGCGCAAGCTGTACGCGGAATCGAAGGGGAAGAACGCCATCCATGCGTCCGACTCCGATGAGAACGCGGCCCGTGAGGCCCGCTTCTTCTTCGCCGAAGCCGACGTGATCTAACTCCGCACGACGGCGGCACTTGGACCGGCCGTCCGCGGGGTGAAAAAGCAGCGCCAGCCCTTGTGTCCTGAGGGCTGGCGCTCTACGTTACACGGCTATGCTGTGCTTTGACATCCGCACCCTGGAAGCCCGCGCCGAAAGCGTAGATGGTCGGCTCGACGCCGGGGATCCGGTTTGGGAGGAAGGCGATTCACGTCCGGTAGAACCCGGGGTGCACGTGACCGGCCGTCTCTCGAGTGCGGGGCAGGATCGCTTTTATTTCAGCGGTCGGCTCGAAGGTACGGCAGTGGCGGAGTGCAGGCGTTGCCTGAACGAGGCCATTGTGCAGGTATCGGAAGACGTGCAGTTGATCTTTGCCGAGTCCGGTTCGGACGAGGCAGAGGAAGACGACGTCGTGCTGATCCCTGCAGGCGAGCGGGAACTCGACCTTCGCCCGGCGGTGCGCGAGGAATGGCTGCTGGCCGTTCCGGCGTTCGCGCTGTGCCGGGAGGAGTGCCGGGGACTCTGTCCGTCCTGCGGCGCCGATCGCAATACGGGGGAATGCACCTGTCCCCCACCATCTGATCCCCGCTGGGACGCTCTGCGCACACTGCGCTGAGCTTCTGGCGGTCCTTACGTCTCGAAAAGTTCAGGTCAGCATCCCATGGCCGTACCGAAGCGCCGTACATCGAAGCGTCGCAAGCGCGCGCGTAACACCCACAAGACCGCGCCCGCGATCGTGATCCAGTCGTGCCCCCAGTGCGGCACGGCCAAGCGCCCGCACCGCGTTTGCGCGGAGTGCGGGTACTATGCGGGTGAGCAGCGGGTAACGGCGCAGGAAGCGTAAGCTTGGCGCGCATCGCCGTGGATGCCATGGGGGGCGACTTCGCCCCCCGGGCCCCCATCGCGGGCGCCCTCCAGGCGCTCAGCGCTCTGGCTCCGGATCACCACATCGAGCTGGTAGGCCAGACGGCCGTCATCGAAGCGGAGCTCGACGCGCTGTTGCGCGGCGAATGCGCCGACCTTCAGGGTGTCCGCGATCGCCTGTCGATCGTCGAGGCGCCCGAGGTGATCGAGATGACGGACAAGCCGTCCGTCGCGCTTCGTGGCAAAACCAACAGTTCCATGGTCGTCGGCATCAAGCGGGTCGCCGAGGGCCATGCCCATGCGTTCGTCTCCGCCGGTAACACCGGTGCGCAGATGGCCGCCTCGTTGGTTTTCCTCAAGCTCCATGCCGGCCTCACCCGGCCGGCGATCGGAACGATCTTCCCGACCGCCACACAGCCCGTCCTCGTGCTCGACGTCGGCGCCAACGTGGATTGCGCGGCCGAGGAACTCGTGCAGTTCGCACGGATCGGTACCGTCTATGCCCGCGCACTCCTTGGGCGGGACAATCCCGCGGTTGGCCTCCTCTCGATCGGCGAGGAAGCGGAGAAGGGCAATCTCGCCGTGAAGGAAGCCCATCAGCGGCTGCTCGGCGCGGGCGTCAACTTTCTCGGAAATGTGGAAGGCCGCGACCTGCCAAAGGGAGCGTGCGACCGCGGGCCGATCGATGTCGTCGTCTGTGATGGGTTTACCGGCAACATTCTGCTCAAGTTCTACGAGAGCATCGGCCCCATGCTGATCGGGATGGTGTCGAAGGTCGCCGGGCTCGACCCTCGGGAGATCGCCGGCTCCCTCAAGCAGCTCGACGTGGATGAGTACGGTGGCGCGCCGCTCCTCGGCGTGCGCGGCGTGTCCATCATTTCGCACGGCAAGAGCTCGCCGAAAGCCATCAAGAACGCGATCGCCGTGGCGCTGCGCGCCCATGAGTCGGGCATGACGGACGAAATTGGCCGCCGTCTCGCCGAGTCGGTGCCGCAGGCGGTTGCTACCGGATCCGCCACATGAAGCGTCCGTTCTCGTACATCGCCGGCACCGGCCACGCCGTGCCGGCCAAGGTCGTCACGAACCATGACCTCGCGGCCATGGGCATCGAGACCAACGACGAGTGGATCGTCGAGCGCACTGGCATCCGTCAGCGCCACATCGCCGAGCCTGGCGAGTCGCTCACCTCGCTCTGCGCGAAGGCCTCGCAGCAGGCGATGCTCAAGGCCGGTGTGACGGCGGGCGAAATCGACGTGATCATCGTGGGCACTGCGTCGCCAGACCATCTCCTGCCGTCACAGGCCGTCGAGGTGCAGACCGCGCTCGGCGCCTCGCGGGCGGCGGCGTTCGACGTGGCCTCGGCCTGCTCCGGATGGCTGTACGGCGCCATCGTGGGCGACTCGATGATCGCCAGCGGGGCGGCCGACACGGTGCTCGTGATCGGCGCGGAGAAGCTCAGCGCCATCGTCGACTGGACGGACCGCAACACCTGTATCCTGTTCGCCGACGGCGCCGGCGCCACGGTGCTGCGCCGTTGCAAGGGCGACAAGAAGGAGAAGGGCATCCTCTCCACCTTCATGCGCTCGGATGGGTCGCTCGCGGAGCTGCTGTGGCGCCCCGCCGGCGGCGGCGCCGAGCCGTACTCGCCCGAGACGAAGAACCGCGCGTGCATCCAGATGGCGGGACGTGAGGTGTTCAAGCATGCGGTGCGCTCCATGGCGGAAGCCACCGACCGCGCGCTGGACAGCGCACGCATCACCGCCGCCGACGTGGACCTGCTGATTCCGCATCAGGCGAACATCCGCATCATCGAGGCGACGGCCAAGCACGCGGGCATCCCGATGGACAAGGTGTTCGTCAACGTGGATCGCTTCGGCAACACCTCCGCGGCCTCCATTCCGATCGCCCTCAACGATGCGATGGAGCAGGGCCGCGTGAAGGAAGGCAGCACCGTGCTGTTCGCCGCTTTCGGCGCCGGCTTTACGTGGGGCTCGCTCGTCGTGCGGTTCTGACCGCGCCGCGCCGAGTCTCTCCGCACTTACCGATACCGCAGATGGCCATGCAATACGTGCTCCTGCTGCCAGGTCAGGGTTCGCAGAAGGTCGGCATGGGCAAGGACCTCTACGAGGCCTTCCCGGCGGCGCGCGAAGCCTTTCACGTGGTGGACGATGCGGTGGGTGCCGCACTTTCCACGCTGGCGTTCGACGGTCCGGCAGACGAGCTCACGCGCACCCTCAACGCGCAGCCAGCGCTGTTGGCGCACAGCGCCGCGGTGTGGGCCGTGGTACGCGAGGTGATCGGCGGGCAGGTCGTGGGTGCTGCCGGCCATTCGCTTGGTGAGTTCTCGGCCTACCACACCGCCGGTACACTCGAGCTCGGCGCCGCTGCGCGGATCGTGCGCCGCCGCGGGACGTTGATGTACGAACAGGGGGTGCAGCGCCCCGGCGCGATGGCCGCCATTCTCGGCGTCCTCACCGCGAGCATCGACGATCTCTGCGCGCAGGCCTCGGCCGAGCGCGGGCTGGTGGTGCCGGCGAACTACAACAGTGAAGAGCAGGTGGTCATTTCCGGTGAAGTGGCCGGTGTTGAGCGCGCGATGGAACTGGCGAAGGAGTCCGGTGCCAAGCGCTGCCTGCCGTTGCCAGTCAGCGGCGCCTTTCATTCGCCGCTCATGGAGCCGGCCGTGGAAGGGCTGGCCCAGGCGCTCGATGCGGAATCCTGGAGTACCCCACGCGTGCCGGTGGTTGCCAATGTCAACGCCGAGCCGGTCACCGACGCAACGACCGCCCGCGACCTTCTGCTCCAGCAGCTGACCGCGCCGGTGCAATGGACGCGCGTGATGCGCACGCTGGCCGAGCGTTTCCCCGACGCCACGTTCGTCGAAATCGGCAGCGGGGCCGTACTGACGGGGCTGGCCCGCCGGATCGCGCCGGGCGTCAAGACGGTGGCAGTCGGCACCGTGGCCGAAGTCGAGAAGTTCCTCGACACTGCGACACAGAACTCCTGAGAGGCGCGCAACTTATGGCGACGGGTATGCAGATCGATCTGAGCGGCCGCGTGGCCCTCGTGACCGGCTCCACGCGTGGAATCGGCCGGGCCATCGCCACGCGTCTGGCCCGTGCCGGCGCCCGGGTGGCGGTGACGGGGCGTGATCAGGAGAAGGCCAATGCCGCCGCGGCGGAAATCGCGGCCGAGACGGGGGCCGAGGTGCGGGGGTACGCCGCCGATGTCTCCGAGGTGGCGCAGGCCACGGCACTCGTTGACGCCGTGGAGAAGGACTTCGGGCAGCTCGACATCCTCGTCAACAATGCCGGCCTGACCCGCGACAATCTGCTCATGCGGCTCAAGGACGACGATTGGGACGCGGTACTGAACGCCAATCTGCGCGGCGCCTTCGCGACCTGCCGGGCGGCGAGCCGTGGCATGATGAAGCGTCGATGGGGGCGCATCATCAACGTGGCGAGTGTCGTGGGGTTGATCGGCAATAAGGGGCAGGCCAACTACTCGGCGAGCAAGGCGGGGCTGATCGGCATGACCAAGTCGATCGCCAAGGAGCTCGCTTCGCGGAACATCCTGGCCAATGTGGTGGCCCCAGGGTTCATCGAGACCGACATGACCGCGGCGATGACCCCGGAGGCACGGGCCACGATGAGCGCGGGGATTCCGCTCGAGCGACTCGGGACTCCCGACGATATTGCGGGCATGGTGGTCGTGCTCGCATCCGACCTGACCAGTTATGTGACCGGGCAGGTCTTTGTGGTGGACGGCGGCCTGGTGATGTAGGCCGACGGCCGGGGGGGCGAAATGGCGGGATTTGTCCCGCCTCCCCTCCCTGTGACGCGGCCTTATGGCTAAGTTCTCCAATCTCACTCCAACAACTTCAGAGGAACCGTTCCCATGTCGGATCACGCGTCGAATATCAAGGATATCATCGAGAAGGAACTCGGCGTTGAGCGCG